>JAYVSF010000081.1:0-13059 GCA_043775605.1 Myxococcales bacterium | reverse complement strand
CGTTCGGCTCGATCTTGCAGGTGGCACCGCAGCCGTCGACCGGCGTGACGTTGCCGTCGTCGCACTGCTCGGCGCCGTTGATCATGCCGTTGCCGCACTCGAGCGTGCAGGTGGCGCTGCAGCCGTCGTTGGGCAGGATGTTGCCGTCGTCGCAGGCCTCGGCGCCGGTGCGGATGCCGTTGCCGCACGCCGTGGTGGTGCAGTTGTTGTCGCAGCCGTCGCCGTTGACCATGTTGGCGTCGTCGCACTGCTCGGCGCCGCCGACCACGCCGTTGCCGCAGCCCGACAGGACGCAGCCGTTGTCGCAGCCGTCGCCGTTGATCATGTTGCCGTCGTCGCAGGCCTCCAGGCCCTGGCGGAAGCCGTCGCCGCAGGCCGCGGTGTGGCAGACGTTGGTGCAGGTGTCGGTGTTGACCATGTTGCCGTCGTCGCACTGCTCGACGTTGGTCTGGATCACGGCGTCGCCACAGCGGGCCGCGACGCAGGTGTTGCGGCAGGCATCGTTGTCGTTGGCGTTGGCGTCGTCGCACTCCTCGACGCCGAGGCGCTGGACGCCGTCGCCGCAGACCGCGGTCATGCAGGTGTTGAGGCAGGCGTCGCCGTTGATCATGTTGCCGTCGTCGCACTGCTCGGCGGCCTGGACGAAGCCGTCGCCGCAGCTCGGCAGCGCGCACGTGTTGGTGCAGCCGTCGGTGTTGACCATGTTGCCGTCGTCGCAGGCCTCGCCCGGCTGGGCGAAGCCGTCGCCGCAGCGCATGCTGGTGCAGGCGTTGGTGCAGGCGTCGGTGTTGCTCATGTTGCCGTCGTCGCACTGCTCGCCCGGGCCGGTGATCGAGTCACCGCAGACGGCGGTGTGGCAGGTGTTGGTGCAGGCGTCGGTGTCGACCATGTTGCCGTCGTCGCACTGCTCGTTGGTCTGGGTGATGCCGTCGCCGCAGGTCTCGATGTGGCAGGTCGCCGAGCAGCCGTCGTTGCTGACGGTGTTGCCGTCGTCGCAGGCCTCGTTGGTCTGCTTGACGCTGTCGCCGCAGCGCTCGGTCTGGCAGGTGGCCGAGCAGCCGTCATTGTTGGCGGTGTTGCCGTCATCGCACTGGTCGACACCGGCCTGGACGATGCTGTCGCCGCACTGGGCGCGGGTGCAGATGTTGGTGCAGGCGTCGGTGTTGACCGTGTTGCCGTCGTCGCAGCCCTCGCCCACGTTCTGGACGCCGTTGGGGCACTGCGGCAGACAGGCGGGGTCGGCGGTGCACGCGGGATCGTCACAGTCGGCGAGGCCGTTGCCGTCCTCGTCGCCGGCGGTGCCGCACGACTCGTGGGTGGCCGTGCACTGGTCGCCGACGCAGTCGGTGTTGTCGCCGCAGCCGGCGAGGCCCGCGAGCAGCGCGAGCGAGAGGGTGAGGGCGAGGCCGCTGGCGGCGTGATGGAGTCGAGCTCGAAGGGGGGTCGGCGTCATGGAGGCTCCCGTGGCGTGGGTGGCGGGTAGCGCGGCACGTCGCCGTGGCACTCCCCAGAGGCTACGCGCGGACGGTATCACGACCGGCAGCCCGGCCGTCAGCCCCCGCGAGCGACCAAGCGGCGTCGATCACGGCCCGAACAACGCGCGGATCCTCCGCGCGGTCAGGGCCACAGCCAGATCTCGTCGACGTCCAGGTGGCCCCAGGGCGCGGTCGAGGTGTCGACCAGGGCGACCGTCGCGGTCCGGCCACGCAGGTCGCGGACGTCCCAGCTGATCTCGGTCAGACGCT
Source organism: Myxococcales bacterium (assembly GCA_043775605.1). Lineage (GTDB taxonomy): Bacteria > Myxococcota_A > Polyangia > Haliangiales > Haliangiaceae > UBA2376. The sequence continues at coordinate 11,314 of JAYVSF010000081.1, read as the reverse complement.
CGGACGGCGGCGCCGGCGGGCTGGCGGTGCGGACCGCGAGGCCATCGACCCGCAGCTCGACCCGCAGGCCCGAGTCGCCGCTGCCGCCGCCGACCCGCATCGTCAGCCGCGCGCCGTCGAGCACCACCGGCGGCGAGATCAGCGTCCCGGTGGCGAGGTCGCCGCCGTTCATCGACGTCGCGAACCAGCGGCCGCCGAAGCGTCGGACCACGGCCTGGCCGGGGACCTCGCGGGTGACCGGCGCGCCGGCCCAGGCGCTGCCCATCACGGTCCACTGGCCGTAGCTGCCGTCCTCGAAGTCGAACAGCGCCCGCACCCCGGGCGGGGGCACCGCGCGCCCGGCCGGGATCCAGATCGCGTCGGGGACCACGGTGGCGCCGCTGACCAGGCGCGGCCGGGCGGTCTTCGGGATCAGGTCGTCGACGCGGTAGTGGACGCCGATCGCGCCGACCTCCTGGTGAAGGTCGCGGTTGTCGAGGACGATCGCGTCCCACTGGTGACGACGCAGCGCCGCGGCGAGCTGGACGTTGTCGAAACGGTAACCGCGGCTCAGCCGATCGTAGGTGGTGCCGGCGGTGGTCCAAAGGGTCGTGACGTCCTTCGCGCCCATGCGGTGGACGTACATGGTCTTGCCGGCGAGGTGGGCGTACCAGGGGTGGGAGGGCACCCACACTTCGCCCGGCAGCTCGCGGATGAGCCCGATCAGCTCGTCGCCGGCGGCGCGATCGCTGGCGGTGGGCATGAACGGCCGCGGGTTCCAGCGGGCGACGTAGAGCTGGACGCCGAGGCCGGCCGCGACCGCGACCGCGAGGATCGTCGGGATCGGTGCCCGGGCGAGGGCGCCGCGGCGGCCGGCGAGCAGGAGCTCGGTGCACGCCAGCACCGCCGGCACCACCAGCCCGGCGGCGATGGCGCCATGCAGGAACGCGGGCATGTAGGCGTTGTAGTGGGCGTACTGGGTGCCCCAGCCGACGGCGCCGACCACGGTCGACACCGCGTAGAGGTAGGTCCAGGCCAGGAGCGCGCGGGCGGCGGGCGGGACCTGGCGGCGCAACCCCGCGCACAGCGCGACCACCCCGACGCCGACCGCGAGGATCACGGTGGCGCCGCGGGTGTGGAGCAAGATCAGGTCGAACGACTTCCAGAAGCGATCGATGTTCCAGTCGTGGGCCTGATGGAGGTCGCGGACGTAGAACCAGAACCAGCCGCCGGTGGCGCGCTGCAAGAGCCAGGTCCCGCCCAGGCCGATCACGCCGGCGGTGGCGATGAAGGTCGGCGCCCGCCGCCAGTCGAGGATCAGGATGATCGGCACCGCGGCCGCGACGTAGAGCACGCCGGTCTGCTTCGCGAAGAACGACAGGGCCAGCAGCGCCGCGGCGACCGCGACCCGGACGTGGGGCCACAGGCCATGGCCGCCGCGCCCCCAGCGCATCAGGCCGTACAGCCCGCCGGTGATCAGCAGGAGCGCGAGGGTGTCGGCGCGGACCAGATCGTACCAGCCACCGGTGAACGGGTAGGCGGCGGCGAACAGACCGAGCCCGAGCACCGCGCCGGTCAGTCCGGTGGCCGGACGCCCGGGCAGCGCGGCCTTGCCCTGGGCCAGCACGATCAGGCCGAGGCCGACCAGCGACAGGATCGAGATCGCCCGGCCGAGCTGGTACGACAGCTCGGTCACCGACGACAGCGCGGCCAGCAGCCCCGGGTACAGCGGCGTGTACAGGAACGGGATGTAGTCGACCGACGGCGGCGGGTAGAGGCCATCGCCCTCGGCGACCCGGTGGGCCCCGTGCAGCACGCCGCCCTCCATCCACTCGAGGTCGTACGGGTAGGGATAGCGGTGGGCGATCGTCCAGATCAGCAGCGCGAGCTGGTAGAGGCCGGGCCCGGCCAGGGCCAGCCACAGCCCGATGCGCAGGAGCCGCGCGGTGGGATCCACGGGCTTCACGCCGGCCTCGCTCGCCGGGTCACAGGCGCACCACCTCGACGGTCGCGACCTTGACGCGGTTGTCCTTGACCATGATTCCGGGCGGCGCGGTCACCGGGCGTCGATCCTGCTTGCGCCACAGCCCGGTCCACAGGGCGTACTCGCCGGGCGGGGAGCCGGCCGGGACGGTGGCGGTGATGGTGTAGCGCACGTACTGGCCCGCCCGCCACCAGGCGAAGGGTCGCGCCGGGGGGTGATCGGCGGTGAATCGGCCGCCGGTCGGGGCCTCGAAGTGGACGAAGACCTTCCAGCCGTCGGCCAGCCGGCCGCGGGCGGCGAAGGTCCAGGTGATGTCGAAGGCCTGGCCGGCGGTGACCCGGGCCGGCAGGTCGACCGCCAGCAAGCGGACCTCGGGCCCGAGGTCGACGTCGAGCGGATGGGCGATGTCCGGTGGACCGGACAGCAAGGCGAGGGCGGCGCCGGCCGGGATCTGGGCGCTGTCGAACCAGCGCTCGAAGGTCCGGCGAGCGGCGCCGCAGCGGCCGGGCGCGCCCGACAGGTCGCGGGTCTCGCCGGGATCGCGCTCGTCGTCGTAGACCTGCCAGCTGGTGTGGGGCGTGATCTCGTAGAGCACGTGGCAGTGCGCGGTGGCGGCGCCGCGCTTGTCGTGGTTGCCCTCGTACTGGACCTGCTGGAACACCGCGCGCTCGGGATCCTCGGGCCGGGTGCCGGCGATCCAGCCGAGCAGCGAGCTGCCCATCATCGTCGGGCTGGCCGGGACGCCGGCGAGGTTGGCGAGGGTCGGCATGATGTCGACGTGGCCCGCGGCGGTGGTCACCACCCGCGGCGCCAGGCCCGGGACCCGGATGATGAGCGGCACCTTGGTCTGGGCGCTGTAGAGGTCGTACCCGTGGAACTTGATGGCGTGTTCGCCGAAGCCCTCGCCGTGATCGCCGGTGACGACGATGATGGTCTTGTCCCACAGGCCGCGGGCCTTGAGGTCGGCGAACAGCCGGCCGAGGTGGAGATCGGTGTAGCGGATCTCGCCGTCGTAGCGGGCCATGTCGTCGGTGCCAAAGCTCGGGACCTCGGGGTGGGTCTCGTAGTCGTGGTGGGGATCGTAGTAGTGGACCCAGAGGAAGAAGCGGTCGTGATCATGGGCGGCGAGGAAGCCGAGCGCCTTGTCGGTCTGCTCGCGCGACGAGCTGCCGGTGGTGCTGGCCGGGTCGGCGCCCTGGTGCAGGCGGGCGTTGTCGTTGTCGTAGATCGCGAAGCCCTGGTTCATCCGGCGGACTGGATCGAAGTACCAGTAGTTGGTGAAGGCGGCGGTGGTGAAGCCGCGCGCGGACAGCAGCTCGGCGATGGTGGTGGCCTTGGGCAGGAGGCCGGGCCAGCCGGCGATGCTGGTGTCGTAGTCGACCTGCAGCGGCAGGCGGCCGGTGAGGATGGCCGGCATCGAGTAGCGGGTCGAGGGCGCGTGGGCCCAGCCAGCGGCGAAGCGGGCGCCCTCGGCGGCGAGGGCATCGAGGTTCGGCGAGGTGGAGCGGTCGTAGCCGTAGGCGCCGAGGTGGTCGGCGCGCAGGGTGTCGATCGTGATGAGGACGATGTTGGCGTCGGCCGGCACCGACGGCGGCACGGCGATCATGCCGACGTCGGAGGCGGTGCGGGCGACGTGGGCGTCGCCGGCGATGCAGTTCTGGTCGACGCCGTCGTCGGGGAGGTCGAGCGCGCCGGGGTGGACGCTGGCGTCGAGGTCGTCGCAGTCGTCGCCGCCGAACAGCGGCGAGTAGCCGTCGCGATCGACGTCGAAGATCCAGGTGAGGCCGCGGGTGAGGGCGTCGCCGCCGCCGCTGTAGGCGACCGCGGCCTTGACCGCCGGCGCGGTGCCGGTGACCGCGGCAACGATCAGCAACGCGACGGGCAGCGCGGCGACCTGCGTGCGGCGGCGCCAGGGTCGCCAGGCCGCGAGCTGACGGGCCGACCGGGCCAGCGCGCTCCAGGCCGGGCCGACGAGGAGCAGCGCGACGAAGCCGACGTAGACCGCGCGGGCTGGGATGAGGGCGAGGGTGGCGCGGCCATGGACCAGGAGCGCGGCGGCGGCGACCACCAGCGTGAGCCACGCGGCCCAGCCGGGCGCCGACGGCCGGCCGAGCGCGCGGCCGACGGTGCTGTCGGGAGCGACCAGCGGCGCGAGCAGACGGGCGGCGATCACCGTCAGCGCGGCGGCGATCGCCAGCGCGACCAGCGTGGTCGACATGGTCGCGATGACGATCTGGCGCGGAGTGTGGGTCGGCGCCAGCGCGTCGCGAACCAGGAAGCCGGCGACCGCGCAGGCGAGGGCGGTGAAGCCGATCGCGCCGATGACCTCGAGCGTGCGGGCGCGATGGTGGGCCGCGGTCGGGATCGGCGCGGGCGCGGGCGCGGGCCAGATCAGCTCGACGGCCTCGCGCAGCGCGGCGGCGACCAGCAGCCCGGCGGTGACCGCGCCGAGCATGGCGATGACGGTGACGGTCTCGGCCGAGGCGACGATGAGGCCGGGGTGCTTGCGGTGCGCGAGCGCGCGGATCAGGCCGTGCTGGGTGAGGCGCGCGACCCCCGCGCACGCGCCGACGATCGCGAGCGCGAGCGCCGCGGCCCAGGCCGGATGGGGGCGGCCCCGACGAGGGGCGAGGGCGGCGCCGGCGGCGAGCGCGACCGCGGTGAGGGCGGCGCCGGCGATCAGGCCGACCAGGGCGTGGGTCGACGCTAGATAGGCGAGGGCGCCCAGCCGGGTCGTGAACCGGGGCGCGAACTGGGCCAGGCGGCCCCAGGCCTGGACGCCGTCGGCGAGGGCGGCCAGCGCGACCGCGAGCGCGCCGGCCAGGGCGCCGTGGACGATGGTGGCGGCCGCGGTCATCGGTGGCCCGGCTGCGCCGCTCGCGGGCCCGAGACCGGGCGCAGGATCGGCGGGGACCTCGGTCATCGGCCCCAGGCCTGCGGCCCCGGCGCCGATCTCGATCGGCCGGCCGCGGCGAGCAACGCCGGCCCGGCCTGTCCGGATGGCGCTCGCTCGCGGACTCGCTCACTCATTGGCCGGCAAGCTAACGCGAATCGTCGTCGTCGGCTACCGACCGCCGCCGCTGGCCGGTATCCTGCGCGCGGTGTCGGCACCTGCTCGCTCGTGGTCCCCGGCGGTCGCCCGCTGGGCGCCGCTCGTCCTGGCCGGCGCGATGCTGATCTGGCATTCGCTGCGCTACGACTTCGTCACCGACGACGCGTACATCTCGTTCGTGTTCGCGCGCAACTTCGCCGAGCACGGCCAGCTCACCTTCAACCTCGGCGATCCGGTCGAGGGCTACACCAACTTCCTGTGGACGTTCATCCTCGGGATCCTGATGGTCGTCGGGGTGCCGGCGCCCTGGGCGGCGAGGGTGCTCGGCACCGGCTTCGGCCTCGGCACGCTCTACGTCACCTTCCGCATCGGCGAGCGCCTGCTCGGGAAGGGCGCGCCGCTGGCCAGCCTGGCGCCGGTCCTGCTCGCGTGCTCGAGCGGCTTCGCCTGCTGGTCGTCGGGCGGGCTCGAGACCCAGCTCTACACGTTCCTGATCGTCGTGGCGCTCGACGCGTACCTCGAGGCCGGGTGCGCGGGCGCCCTGGCGCCGGCGAATCCGCGAGCCCTGTCGCGGATGGCGATCGCGCTGGCGCTGGCGGCGATGACCCGGCCCGAGGGCCTGCTGCTGGCCGCGCTGTTCGTGATCCATCGGATCGCCGACAACCTGCTCGCTGGCCGTCGGTGGAAGCCGGACCGCGCCGAGCTGCGTGCGTGCGCCTGGTTCCTCGGGCTGTGGGCGCCGTGGTTCGCGTGGCGCTGGTGGTACTACCGCTGGCCGTTCCCCAATACGTACTATGTGAAGGCCGCGGGCAAGGCGGTGGCGGGCTACGACCACAAGATGTGGGGCCACGGCTGGCACTACGTCGACGCGTGGGTGGAGCAGACCCGGCTGGTGTGGGTCGGCCCGCTGCTGGCCGCCGGCCTGATCGCGCGGCCGCGCACCGCGTGGTTCACGTTCGCGACCCTGGCCGCGCCGGTCACCGCGATCTACCTGGTCTACGTCGCCAGCGTCGGCGGCGACTTCATGGGCCTGCACCGCTTCATCATGCCGCTGTTCGTGCTGGCGGCGCTGACCGTGGCGCTCGGGGTCGCGCGCCTGGCCGGGCTGGCCGGGCGGCTCCACCGCCACGGTGCGGCGATCGTGGCGGCGGTGCTCGGGCTCGCGGTCGCGACCGGCTTCGCGCTCGACCAGCAGCGGCTCACCGACCGCAGCCTGCACCACCTCGGCGCCGACGAGGGCATCGACACGCCGGGCTACCTCGCGCTGTACGCGAACGATCGCCTGCTGATCGGCGACGCGCTGCGGCCGTGCCTGCGCCCCGACGACGTCGCGATCTACGGCGGGGTCGGCGCGCTGCCGTGGACCGCGCACCTCGACGGCGTCGACGTCTTCGGCCTGGTGTCCGACCACGTCGCGCACGAGGTGCCGCGGACCCGCGACCGGCCGGGCCACAACAAGTGGGCGCCCGACGCGCTGCTCGAGGCGTACCGGCCGACCATCATCCTGCATTGCTACGACCTGCGTCGTGATCCCGCGCCGGCGCCGCTCGGCCACTGCGATCACGCGTACTGGGAGAGCCGCGGCTTCGAGAAGGTCGTGCTGCACGTGCCCGGGCTGCGCGAGCGCGGCGAGTACCTGACGTTCCTGGCCCGGCGCGATCGCGCGCTGACGTGCCCGGGGCTGACCCGTGAGTGAGCTGCCGCGCGCGCAGTTGCTGCGGTCGAGGCTTCGACGGGCGGCGCCGTGGCTGATCGCGGCGGCGGCGATCGCCCTCGTCGTGCTCGGCGTGCGGGCGTGCTCGATGGCGACCGGCCTGGGGCCGACGGTGGCGAGCGAGGGCGATCCGCCCGGCACCCAGGCGTGGCACGGCAGCCTGGCGTTGCCGCGGGGCGGCCCGTACGTGATCGGCTTCGATAGCCCCGGGCCCGCGAGGCTCGAGCTGACCGGCGACGCGGTGCCCGCCGGCCCGCGGTTCGTCGTCACCGGGCGGGGCGTGACCACCCGGCGCGTCCTGCTCGTGCCCTCTCCGAACGTCGCCGCGGTCGGGGTGCGCTTCGCGGCGCCGCCCGGTGCACGTCTCCTGTGGCTGCCGCCGGGCCGTCGGGGCGAGCCGGAGTACATCCTGAACGGCGCGCTCGAGCCGACCCCGCCCGCGAAGGCCCAGGAGGAGTTCGATCATCCCGATCGATCGATCGCGGACGCCGCCGGCGCGACCGCGATCGTCGTCATCGTGCTCGCGCTGGCCGCCTGGCTGCTCCGCCACCGCGTGCGCGCGCTGCCCCGGGCGATGGTCCTCGGCGCGCTGGCGGTGCTCGCCCTCGCGCTGGTGGTGCGGCTCGAGAGCCTCGGCGCCGCCGGCCAGACCTGGGACGAGGACACCTACTGGTCGGCCGGCCGCAACTACATCCACAACCTGCTGGCCGGCGACTTCGATCAGCGCGCCTGGGTCTGGAACTACCAGCACCCGCCGGTGAGCAAGTACCTCGCCGGGCTCGGCGCGTGGTGGAGCGATGGCTATGGCCCGGCGCGCGCGGTGTCGGCGATCGTGATGGCCCTGGCCTGCATGCTGCTCGTGCCGATCGGCGCCCGGCTCCACCGGCTGTCGACCGGCGTCGCCGCCGGGGTGGTGGCCGCGTTGACGCCCCATCTGATCGCGCACGGCCAGATCGTCGGCCACGAGGCGCCGACCGCGCTGACGTGGATGATCGCGCTGTGGGCGTCGCTGCGAGCCTGGGACGGGATCGACCCACGGGAAACCGGATCGAGTGCCAACGTCGACGAGGCCGCGATCCGTCGGCGGCTGATCGCGCGCTGCGCGGGGCTCGGCGTCGTCCTCGGCGTGGCGATGATGGTCCGCTTCGTCAACGTCCTCGCCGCCCCGGCGATCGGCCTCACCATCCTCGTCGCCGCGCCGCGCGGCCGGCGGGTGCAGGCGATCGGGCTTGGCCTCGCGGTCATCCCCGCGGTCGCGATCGTGACGTCGATCCTGATCTGGCCCCGGCTGTGGTCGCACCCGCTCACCCATCTCGACGAGGCCTGGAGCCGGCTCAAGAACGTCCATTCGCGCGAGCCGTTCCTCGGCGCGATCACCAACACGCCGCCGCGCTGGTACTTCCTGGTCTACCTCGGCGCCACGGCGCCGCTCGGGGTCGCGCTGGCCGTCGTCGCCGGCAAGCTGGCGTGGCTGCGCGATCGCGCCCGCTGGCGCTCGCTCGCGATCGTCGCGATCTGGGCCGCCGCGCCGCTCGCCGTGATGTTCTCGCCGGTCCGCCAGGACGGCGTCCGCTACATCATCCCCAGCCTCGCGATGCTCGCGCTCCTCGCCGGCGCTGGCGTCATCGCGCTCGGCGAGCTGCTCGCCCGTCGCTGGCCCGGTCGGCCGCACCTGCACCGCGTCCCCGCCGCGGTCCTCGTGGTCTACTTGCTCGTGGTCTGCGTCCGCATCCGGCCCTACTACCTCGACTACTACGGCGAGCAGGTCGGTGGCACGGCCACCGTCGCGCGCCGCCACTGGTTCGAGGTGGCGTGGTGGGGCGAGGGCATCACCGCCGCGATCGACTACGTCAACCAGCACGCCGCGCCCGGCGATCGCGTCCACCGAAGCTGTGTCGAGCCGATCCATCTGACCTGGTTCCGCGGCGATCTGTGGGAGCCGGTCAGCGATCCGCGGGCCGCGCGCTGGCTCGTCCACTATCAGCTGAGCTGGCGCCCGTGCGCGGTGCCGCCAGGTGCGGTCCGGGTGTTCACCGCGTCGGCCGGCGGCGCGCCGCTGGTGGACGTCTACCGGATCGATCCGTCGGCGCCCTCGGCGCCCATCCTGCCCGCGTCGCCCGGGAGCCCGTCGCCATGAAGCCCCACCGCCTCGCGGTCTATCGCGATGCCGATCACGCGACCGACGCCGTCGGCGCCGCCACCGGTCTGGCCTGTCCGACCGGCTGCGGCGCGTGCTGCGTGCGGACGCCGCCCCACGTCAGCGTGTCCGACGTCGCGCCGATCGCGCGGGCGGCGATCGAGTCGGGCGAGGCCGAGGCGTTGCTGGCCCGGGCCCGGACGGTCGGCGCCGGCCCGTGCGTGCTGTTCGCGCCCGGCCAGCTGCCCGGTGGCTGCACCGTGTACGCGATCCGGCCGGCCATCTGCCGGCTGTTCGCGTTCGCGGCGGTGCGCGACAAGCACGGCGCGCTCGAGCTGGCCATCTGCCGCGAGCACAGCGCCGCCGATCCCGCGGCGCCGGCCCGGGTCCGGGCCTACCTCGCCGCTGGCGGCGCCGCGCCCTGCTTCACCGACGTCCAGCAGGACGCCCACGATCCCGACGAGGGCCCGGCCGAGCTGGTGCCGATCAACCTCGCGCTGGCGTCGGCGCTCGAGCGCGAGCTCCTGCGCAGCCAGTATCGTTAACCGCGGGCGGCCGCGGACTTACTTGACGTCGGCGGTCAGCAGGCTGATGACGCGACCGCGGCTGCCGTCGTCGGGGGTCTCGACGATGACCCAGTACTTGCCGACGAAGCGCAGCTCGGCGGTGCTGTGGCCGGTGGTCCAGGTCCACGCGTCCTTGCCCTTCATCAGGGCCCGGGTCCCCTTGCCGGCGAGGGTGTCGGTGAACGCCTTGACCTCCTTGCCCAGCTTGATCTTGTGGATCTTGCTGACCAGGCGGGCGCGGATGTCGGCCTCGAGCGCGTCGACGTGGCGGGTGGTGACGCCGGTCGCGCCCTCAACGTCGCGCAGGCTGGCCGACAGCTGCGGGCCGTCCTTGTCGATGCGCAGTGCCACCACGGTGACGTCGTCGGTCAGCGCGGTACCGACGTCGGTGTCGGACTCGATCGCGACGCTGAGCCCGACCATCAGGCCGAGCTTGACCGCCGCGGCCTTGCCCTTGGCCCAGTCGGCGACCATGCACCAGTCCTTGTGGGCGGACTTGCGATTGCTGCAGTCGGCGCCCTGCAGCAGCTTGGCGACCGCGTCGCCGGTGGCGTCGGCGGCGGCCGGGGTCACGTTCGCGAACACGACGGCGGCGAGCGCCAGCAACATCAGCGAGGACGTCGATCGCTTCATCCCTCGAAGCTCGCGCGCCGGCACCCGGGGGTCAAGTCGACGGAGGCTCCGAGCGCAGCTCGGGCCGGGGTTGGAACGTCGAGATCGGACCGGCACTCCGGTGCCTGCCCGATCGATCGATGACGCAGGGTTGGTTTCTGCCAACCCTGTGAGGTGGGCCTTCACCCGGAGTCGACGCGCGCCGACCCTGCGGCATTCAACCGGGGGGCAGGGCCGGGCCGGCGGGTACTGGCTCAGGTCCAGGCAGACCCCGTGCCTGACCGGGACGTTTCACTACGTGCTGTACGTCCATCCGCCGAGCGGCGCCTGACTCACGCGACGTCGGGCGCGGCCTGGCGCGCGCGCTGCCGATAATCGGCGGCGTAGGCCTCCTCGCCGAGCGTCGACCAGGCCCGGGCCAGGTCGAGGCAGCGCTCGGCCTCCAGCCGCGGTCGCAGCTCGGCGTCGCGCCACAGCCGCTCGAAGACCAGCACGGCGTCGTCGGCCCGGCCGAGCGCGAGCAGGGCGAGGCCCTCGGTGTGCAGCACCGCCGGCGCGTCGAGGCCGAGCGCGATCGCGGCCCGGACCTGCTCGAGCGCGCGGGTCGCGGCCGGCCCGGTCGCACCCAGGCGCAGCGCGGCGTACGCGCGATTGTTGAGCCAGCCGGCCCGGGTCCCGGCCTCGGCCCGGTCGAGGTCGCCGTCGGCGATCGCGTCGAGCGCGGCCGCGCCGTCGTCGTGGCGGCCGGCGGCCAGCAGCACCGCGGTCATCGACACCCGGGCCGCGGTCCGGCGAGCACGCGACCACGCGAGGCCCGCGCACAGCCGGTACAGCGGGCCGGCGCGGCCGAGGGCGCCGCGCGCGAACGCCGAGCGCGCGAGCCGGGGCAGCCAGGCCCGGACCAGGAGCGCGACCGCGCCGGCGGCCAGGCCGGCCAGCATCGCCACGCCGACGCCGAGCGTGCCGGCGATCGCAACCAGCGCGGCCGCGGCGACCACCAGCGCGACCAGGCCGAGCATTCACGCACGATAGCGCGCCGTCGGGCCCCGTGGTAACGAGGCCCGGTCGTGTCCGATCCGCTGGTCCAGCTCCGTCGCCACAAGGACGACATCCCCGGCGCCACCGCGCCCGCCGCCGGCGCGATGCCGCACCTGCGCCTGTACGTCGAGACCCACGGCTGCCAGATGAACGTGGCCGACTCCGACATGCTGGTCGGCATCCTGACCGGGGCTGGCTACCGTCGGGTCGAGCGGCCCGAGCAGGCCGACGT
>JAYVSF010000080.1:0-4954 GCA_043775605.1 Myxococcales bacterium | reverse complement strand
GTTCCGGCGACGAAATCTCGATTGAGAACCTCTGCCCCGTCGCACTGTCCAGGTATTCGCGGCCGGCCAACTCTCTGAGTTCACGCCCGACCTCCTTTTCCCAGTAGACCACTTCCATCGTGCCGCCCGCGGCCAGCTTCTCGATGGCGTGCGGACCGAGGTTGGTGATGCTCTCCACCTCGGCTGCTCGTGCCTTCATGATCCGGTCCATCGCGTCCTTGAACCGCGCTCCGGGCACGCGCGCCATCTCTGCCGCGACGGCGGCGCCAGCCCCCGGGCCGGCGTTCTCGATCCCCTTCTCGTGCGGGATCGGATAACGCACGTAGATCCGTCGCCGGCGGGAGCTCGGACGGCCGGGGCGACCGCGGCGCGTCGGCGTCGCCCGCGGGCGTGGTATGTGAGCGGCATGTCGGACAGCCTCGAAGTGCAGCTTCGCCAGCAGCTCACGGCCGCGATGAAGGCGAAGGACGCGCCCACCGCCAACCTGATCCGCATGATCAACACCAAGATCATGGAGCGGCGGACCGCCAAGGACTTCAAGGGCACGATCGACGACGCCCTCATCCTCGACGTCATCCGGACCTACAAGAAGAACATGGAGAAGGCCCGGGCCGAGTTCGCCGCCGTCGGCGAGCGCGGCAAGGCCCAGGTCGAGGAGCTCGACGTCGAGCTGGCGTGGTGCACCCGGATGCTGCCGGCCGGCGCCGACGAGGCGGAGCTGCGGGCGGCCATCGCCACCGCGGTCGCCGCGCTGCCGGCGAAGGACCCCAAGCTGGCGGGCAAGATCATCGGCGCCATCAAGAAGCAGTACGGCGACCGCGCGGACGGCGGCGTGGTCAAGCGGCTGGTCGACGAGGCCCTGGCCCCCGGCTGATCCGGGGCGTGGTACGCAGGTTCCCATGCAGCGCTTCATCGGCCTCGCCGCGATCCTGCTCGCCTCCTGCGGCGGCAAGCTCGACCAGTCGTCCGACGGCGGCACCACCGACGACGCCAGCACGGTCGACGCGCCGACCGACGCCGCGGTCGACGCCCACGAGTTCGACGCGCCGCCGGCGCCGCCGTTCTCGGGCACGTTCTCGGTGGTCGAGGCCAACCTGCTGCAGCCCGGCACGACCACGTCGTTCGGCCAGGGCCTCAAGATCTCCGTCGCGTTCGTCGACGGCACCATGCTGCCGCCGCCGGTGATGGAGGAGCACGCCGGCAGCCCGGTCGGCTGCAAGGTGTGGGAGTACACGCCGGTCCAGGCCGCCCACGCCGCGATCGGCGTCGACGAGGGCGCGGTCACCCTCGCGTTCGCCGGCGGCTCGAACCCGACCATCCCGCCGCTGGTGCCGCCGTGCGCGTACGCGGCTGGCACCGGCTACGGCTGCACCGACTTCCCCACCAGCAGCACCGGCGGCGTGATCGCCGCCGGCGCCAACGGCACCGCCACCCTCACCGATGCTGACGTCAACTACACCGCCGCCAACTCGCTCGGCCGCTACCTGCGCATCACCGGCGCCGACACGCCGGCCAACGACGGCCTGTTCCCGATCGTCGGGTTCACCGCGCCCGCCACCATCACCTACGTCAACCCGGCCCGGGTCGCCGAGTTGCTGCCCGGCGGCGCCAGCCACATCAACGTCGCCGGGGTCGGCCCCATCCCCAACGTCGTCGATCCTGGCGTCCTGTCTGACGACGTCGCGCTGACGTTCAACCACGTCGCCGGCGGCGGCAACCACGTCCCGGCGTTCACGCTGATGACCACGGGCCCCGGCCACATCGGCGACGACTTCACGCTCGAGCTGGCCAGTCTGGCGCTCCTGACCCACCTGCCGCGCACCGGCGAGGAGCTGAACTTCGCCTGCGCCACCAACTGCGGCGCCGACAACGCCGCCGGCTCGATCCTCGACCTGATCACGACCGACGCCCCGGTCACAGGCCTGTCGCCGTTCGCGATGCCGGCGCCGGTCGGCAAGCGCATCCAGCTCCGCTGCGCCCGCCTCGGCCCCGGCCCGATCATGGTGCCTCCGGCCTACTCCGCCAAGCTCATGGCCGCCGGCATCACCCGAGTCCAGGCCACGTTCATCCGCGGCGCGCTGCTAACCTGGCTCGAGCCACCGGTCACCGGCGTGACCGGCCACGCCATCGTCGCCGTCACCAGCTTCTGATCCGGACGGCGCGACGCCCGGACGCGGCCCACCACCGCTGGCTGCGCGGCGCGCGGCCGTCGACGCAGCGTCTACGCGCGGCCCCCAGGTCGGCCCCATGAGAATCAGCACGATCCGCGTGGCACGCGGCTTGCGATGTGGCCAGTGCAGACGCGGGCCGACCGCGCGCCCGCCGTCGAACGAAGGCCCATCGAGCAATCCATCGATTGCTGGAGGATCTATTCGTCGGACCCATGGCGAGGTGAGGTGTGTGTTCGGGCTCGCGGCCCTGGTGGCGGCGGGTCTGGTCAGCGGCTGCGGCGGCGACGACGGCGGCGCCAGCGGCGGACCGGTGGAGACCTTCAGCGCCCACGGCGTCAGCCTGACCGCGAGCACGACCCGGGTCGGCGAGCTCCAGACCACGACGGTCAGCAAGGACGGCGTCGTGCAGGTGACGATGGCCTTCCAGACCACGGGCCTCAGCCTGGCGTTCCCCGCGGTCGCCGAGACCACCGACGTCGCGTTCTCGACGCCGCGGCCCGCGCTGCCCACGAACTACGGCTCCAACCTGCTCGCCACCTACGTCGGTCGGCGGTGGGCGCTTCGTCGCCACGCCGGTCGACCGCGCCGAGTTCGCGCCGCTCGACCTCTACCTGATGGGCCTCTTGCCGGCCGACGCCGTCGAGCCGCTCACGCTGCTCGCCGACCTGCGCGACGACGCCGGCCTGCCCAGCGCCCGGTACACACGTGCCTCGCCGCGGGTCACCCACGAGGTCACCGTGCGTGCGACCGCGCGGTCGGTGGCGGTCGGCGCGATCATCGCCGTCGTGGGCCCTCGCCACCCCGCGGCCGGCGTCGGCGCGCGCGACCTGCGCCAGGCCTGGATCTATGTCGGTCGCGACGCGCCCGAGCCGTGGGCGGTCGACGTGCTCGCTGCGCTGCAGGCGGCGTGGCCCGCGCAGTACCGGCGCGCCACCCGCGGGCTCGCCACCGTCAGCACGGCCCTCGACCCGCGCTGACCTGATCGACGGCGCCGGTGCCGGTGCGCGGCGGATCAAATCGCGACCGGCTGGACCCGGCGGCGGACCAGCTTGATCGACAGCAGGCGGTACAGCATCTTCGAGACCTCGAAGCTGCCCATCCGCGACTTGCGCGTGATGTCCTTGATCGAGTTCTTGCCGTTGACCAGCTCGAGGATCGCGAGCTCCTCGCGGGTCAGCCGACCGCGGCCCATCTGCGCGACCGCGTCCTCGTTGCGCAGGAAGACCAGCTCGAAGTCGTCGATCTCGCGCTCGATCAGGTGCCACTCGTCGACCCGGCGGAAGCCCTCCATCAGGATGGCCTGGACGTCGAGCTCGAGCCGGGCCTCGACCACCGACGCCGGCGGCGGCGCGCTGGCCGCGAACCGGAACCGCCCGGTGCGCCAGCGCAGCGCCTCGTAGACCAGCTCGCGGCTCTGACGGCCGAGCGCGGTCGTCAGATCGTGGGCGGTGATCGTGCCCAGGCGGACCAGGTGGTTGCCGACCAGCCGGGTGCCGGGCGCCAGCGCGGCCAGCCCGTCCTCGAGCTGGGTCGCGGTCAGGACCTCGGCGTCGACCAGGAAGCGGCCGAGCAGGAGGTCGTCGGCCAGGCCGAGCGCGACCGCCTGATCGATCCGGCCGCGCCGGAAGTAGAGGTTGACCTCGGCGGTGCCGCGGGTCGCGGTCAGCAGGCCGGTCTGCTCCTGGTGATCGAGGAGCTGGAGGACCTCGGCCAGCGGGATGACCCGGAGGTCGCCGGTCAGCGCGGCGCCACCGCCCATCGCCGCGGCGACGTCGACGGCGGCCAGGATCCGGCCGAGGTTGCGGTCGTCGAGGGCCGAGCGGGCGGCGTCGGCGATCGCGGCGGCGTCGGTCGGGATCCGGCTCGACATGTCCTCGCCCTCGGCGGCGCCGGCCAGCGCGAACAGGGCCGCGACCCGGGCCCCGACCGCGTCGGCGATCTGGCCGCGCAGCTCGGCCAGGGCCTCGGCCCGCGCGCCGTCGGTCGGCAGGTCGATCGGCACGGTGTCGCCGCCGGATGCGTGGCGGCCGCCGTACTTGGCCACCGTGTGCTGGACCACCGCGGTCAGCGCCTCGGGCGCGAACGGCTTGGTGATGTAGTCGACGATGCCCATCACCTTCACGAACCGCTCGCCGACCTGATCGCCCTTGGCGCTGAGCAGCACCACCGGCACGTCGCGCAGCCCGGGATCGGCGGCCAGCTCGCGGCACACCTGGTAGCCGTTGAGCTTGGGCATGACGAAGTCGAGCAGGATCAGATCCGGTCGCTGGGCCCGGGCCTGGGCCAGCCCGGCCTCGCCGTCGGTGGCCGCCGACACGTCGAAGCCGGCCTTGGTCAAGACCAGCTGGACCACCCGGACGATGGTCGGGCTGTCGTCGATGACCAGGACGCGAGCACCTGCCATGCGGATCTCCTGTGAGCGGGCCGTGAGCGCCGCATCTTACATGCGCCTGCCGCGCGCCGGTCCGCACGGCCGAGAATTGGTGGCCGCCGAGCGCTGCATGGTAGGCTCCCCAGCGCTCTCGACGCATGGCGAATCCCGCAAATCCCCTCGACAAGTACCCGAGACGTTTCGGGAAGTACCACCTGTTGGGCCCGCTGGCCCAGGGCGGCATGGGGGCCTTGTACCTGGCGGTGACCGGCGACCGCGGCCTCGAGCGGCTGATGGTCATCAAGACCGTGCTGCGGCACCTGGCTGACGCCGAGTACGTGGCCCGGTTCCGCGACGAGGCCAAGGTCGTGGTCAAGCTGTCCCACGGCAACCTGATCCCGGTGTTCGACGC
>JAYVSF010000079.1:0-4971 GCA_043775605.1 Myxococcales bacterium | reverse complement strand
CTCGGGCTCGGGCTCGGGTTCGGGCTCGGGCTCGGGCTCGGGCTCGGGCTCGGGCTCGGATTCGGGCTCGGGCTCGGGCTCGGGCTCGGGCTCGGGTTCGGGTTCGGGCTCGGGCTCGGGTTCGGGCTCGGACTCGGGCTCGGATTCGGGCTCGGATTCGGATTCGGCTGGCGAACCTACGGATCGGCGGCCAGCAGCGCGCGGATGGTGGCCAGCGCCGGTGCCGGGGTGCCCGCGGTCTCGGCCAGCGCGATCGCGCGGGCGGCGAGCCGGCGGTAGAGCGCGGCAATCGCCGGATCGAAGGCGACCGCGCCGAGGTGACGCTCGACAGTGCCGGCATCGCCGCGCCGGATCGGGCCGGTCAGGCCGGCGACCAGGCCGTGCTGGGCGACGTTGGCCAGGGCACCCTGGGCCAGCGGCACCAGCGCCGCCACCGCGGCGTCGTGGTCGATGCCCGACGAATGCAGGAGCGCGACCGCGGCGTCGAGCAGCGCGACCACGTAGTTCGCGGCCAGCGCGGCGGCGGCGTGGTAGCGGACCATCGCGTCCGAGGCCAGCGCCAGCGGGGTGCCGCCGAGCGCGGTGGCCAGCGCGGTGGCGGCCACCCGCCCGCGCGCATCGCCCTCGACGCCGAACACGGTGCCCTTCCAGCTCCGCATCACCGCCGCCGAATCGATCACCGCGCGCAGCGGGTGCAGGGTGCCGATGCCGCCGACCTTGGCCGCGACGCCGCCCAGCACCTGCGCCGCCGGCGTCGAGCCGGAGCAGTGCAGCAGCACGTGGCGCTCGCCGATCAGGCCGGTGGCCACCAGCCGGGCCGCGACCTCGGCCACCGCGTCGTCGGTGACCGCGAGGACGACGATCTCCGACTCGAGCAGCAGATCGGGCGGGGTCGGCGAGAATCCGGCGACCCCGGCGGTGGCCGCGCTCGCGCGGGCCGCGGCCGGGCGACGCGCCCACAGGCCGAGCACGGGCACGCCGGCGATCCGCAGGCCGCCGGCCAGCGCGGTGGCGACGCGGCCGGCGCCGACGATGAAGGTGCTGGGATTGCGGGCGGTCACCGGTACAAACCTCGGGCCGCGATATAGCCGAGAACCGACCGCGGCAACAGGCCCCGGACGTCCTCGCCGCGCGCCAGCGTCCGCCGGATCTCGGTCGACGACACCGGCGGCAGGGTCAGCGGCGCGACGTCGGCGCCCGGCGGCGGCGGGTGATCGCCCCGCCCCACCACGATCGGCGGCGCCCGCTGGCAGACCTCGTCCCAGGCCAACCACTTCGCGGTCTCGCCGAGGATGTCGCTGCCGATCACCAGCCGCCAGCGGACGTCGGGCCGCGCCACCGCCAGGTGCTCGAGCGTGTGCAGGGTCCGGCTCTCGCCACCGCGGGCCCGGGCGACGTCCTCCTCGACCCGCGACACCACCACCCGCGGGCCGAGCGCGGGCGCCATCGCCTCGCACATCGCGACCCGATCGTCGAAGCCGACCAGGTCCTGGTCCTTGGCGAACGCGTGGCGCCAGGTCGGCACCAGCCACAGCTCGTCGAGGTCGGTGGTCTCGAGCACGTACAGCGCCAGCAGCGCGTGGCCGACGTGGGGCGGGTTGAAGCTGCCGCCGAGCAGGCCGATGGTGCGGCTGGCCGGACCCGCGCGCTCGTCGACCGGGGCCACGGTCATTCCCGGTACAGCAGCAGGTCGGCTCGGGCCGCCCGGAACGCCTGCTCGTCGGCCGTCCAGGTCGCGGCCAGGTCGTCGACGGTGGCGCCGGCCTCGATGCCGAGCCGGACGTCGGCGTTGCCGCACAGCAGATCGATCGCCGGGACGTCCTCGACGAACTCGTAGGCCTTCTGGCGCCAGGCGAAGCGCTCGCCGCCCAGCCGGTGACACGCGGCCAGGAACGCGACCCCGGTCCGGTACGGCCGGAACCGCGCGCGATCGGTGACGTGGAGCTGGACCCCGCCGCACACGGTGCCGGCGTGCTTCTGGAACGTCGGGATGAACGTGGTCGGCCGGCAGCGCAGCCCGGGCAGGTCGGCCTCGAGCGCCGCCGCCAGCGCGCGACCGTCGACGAACGGGGCGCCGGCCAGCTCGAACGGCCGGGTGGTGCCGCGGCCCTCGGATAGCTCGCTGCCCTCGATCAGGCACATGCCGGGATAGACCAGCGCGGTGTCGGGCGTCGGCATGTTGGGCGACGGCATCACCCACGGCAGGCCAGTGTCGGCGAACAGCATCGCCCGCCGCCAGCCCTCCATCCGCACCACGGTCAGATCGAGATCGAGGCCCTCCTCGTGCGCTCGCCAGCGCGCGATCTCGCCGGCGGTGAGGCCGTGGCGGTTGGGGCACGACACCAGGCCAACGAACGACTCGAAGCCGGGCGCGATCGCCCCGCCCTCGACCAGCTCGCCGCCGATCGGGTTGGGTCGGTCGAGGGCCACGAACGCCTTGCCGGCGGCGGCGGCGGCCCGCATCGCCAGCACCATCGTCCACACGAACGTGTAGTAGCGGCTGCCGACGTCCTGGACGTCGAAGACCAGCACGTCGATGTCGGCCAGCATCGCCGGGGTCGGCGACAGCGACGCCGCGGTGTGGCCGTACAGGCTATGGACCGGCAGGCCGGTGCCCGGATCGCGATCGCCGTCGACGCCGATCATGTCCTGGGCGTCGCCGCGCACGCCGTGCTCGGGGCCGAACAGCGCGGTCACCCGCAGGTCTCGGCGAGCTGCCAGGACATCGGCGGCGTGGCGCAGCTCGGCGTCGACCGCGGTCGGGTTGACAATGAGGCCGATGCGCCGACCGACCAGCGGCGTCAGCGCCAGCTCGTCGCCGGCGATCAGCCGGTCGAGGCCGGTCTGGACCCGCGCCATGTCAGGCGATCGGGACCGGCTTGAGCGTCACCTTGCCGTCGGCGGCGACCACCTTGAACCGGACCATCTTGCAGTGGTGCTGGGCCTTGAGCTTGCCCTCGTTGACCCGCAGCTTGGCGGTGAAGCTCTCGAGCGACACCGGGTCGGGGCTGCCGGCCGCCTCGCGAGCGTCGCGGTACTCCTGATGGACCCGCTGGTAGTAGGCGGCCTCGGGCTCGCCGGCCAGCGCCGCCAGCTCGGCCTCGGCCGCCGAGTGCGCGCGCGAGGCCTCGGTGAACTCGACCTGCGAGGGCGTGGCGTCGCCGTCCTCGTCGTAGTCGTCGTCGCTGGGCTCGGGCCGGCCCATCAGCCGGGCCAGCATCACGTTGAGCGAGTTGGACAGGCCGTCGAGCTCGGCGCCGACCGGCCGGAACGTGCGCTCGGTGTTGCCGTTGATGATCTCGGCCACCCCGAGCTCGACCTGATCGACCTGATCGAGGATGCGCTTGCTCGCCAGGAACATCCCCGCCACCGCCGCGAGCAGCGCCAGCGCGCCGAGCAGCAGCACGAGGTGGCCGGCCTTGCCGTGCTCGGGGATCTCGCGGGTCTCGGGCACCAGCACCAGCAGGCTGGCGGTCACCGCCGGGTACCCCGCGGGCAGCTCGATCGACGCCAGCCGCGGCATCCGCACCGCCATCGCCAGGTACCGCTCGCCGCCGGCCGCGACCCGGGCGGGGGTCGGTCGGTCGCCGTCGTGCGGCGGCGGCACGACGGATGCGCCGAGCTGGGGCAGGACACTGGTCAGCGCATCCTGCATCGCCTTGTTGTCACCGTTGCCGTGTCCGAAGCTGGTCGCGAAGACCCGGTCGCCGTCGAAGTACGCGGCGGCGGTGCCGAGCGCAGCGGCCTGCTCGGCGGCGGCCCGGCTGCCCAGGGCCTGGCCGATGATGACCGCGCCCAGGATCTTGCCGCTGCCACCGGTCGCGCCGGGGACATCGACCACGGTCGCGATCCCGATCCGGAACAGGCCGCCCTGGTACGACCAGACCTCGGACAGCACCGCGCGCTGGCTGATCGCCAGCTCGATCGCCGGCCACACCAGCTTGCCGTCCTTCTTGAACTCGCCGGCCACGGGGTTGAGCACGCCCTGGTCGAGGTCGCCGCCGCCGCGGGCGATGACGTCGCCCTCGGCGTTGACCACGACCAGCAGATCGGGCGCGGCCACCGACCGCTGCGCGCGGTACCGACCGAACGCGAGGTCGGCCTGCTGCACGTGGGAGGCGACATCGGGCGCGAGCAGGGCCTGGCGCAGGCCGGCGTCGCTGGCGGCGAACTGCTCGACCTTCTTCGACAGGTCCAGCGCCTCGAGCGAGGCGTTGCGCACCGCCTGATCGGGGACCCGCGCCACCGTCTCACGGGCCTCGCGCCGGGCGACGGCCGGCAGGCTCGAGGTGACGAGGATGTAGATGAGGGCGGTCAGCGCGGCGATCGAGATCGCGACGATACCCCCGATGACGGTTCGGGACATGGAGCCTCCGGGCCGGCCGATTATCCGGGCCGCGTGATCATGGTGTCAATGCCGACGCCCGGCGAGCGCAGCGAGTGGTCAACAATGACGCCGGGGGCACGGGTCACGGTCGGCCGCCGCCGCGCACCGCGTCGATCAACGCCCGATCGAAGCACGGCTGGACGTCGTTGTACGTGCAGGTGATCTCGGCCACCGCCTGGGCCAGGATGCCATCGAGCAGCTCCGGGCGGTCGGCGACCAGCAGGATCGGGTCGCGGACCCGGAAGTAGTGCAGCATCTGCTGGCATGCTGGCGGCGCGGCGCCGTCGTAGAGCGTGGCGTCGCAGAACACCGCCGCCGGCACCACGCCGATGGTGACCGGGTCGGGGAACTGCGGCGCCTCGATGTGGAGGCTGGCCAGCACGGTCGGCAGCGCTGCCTTGGCCCGCCGGAACGCGCCGGCGACGGTCTCGGGCTCGATCCGGACCCCGCGCGCCACCCGCACCCGGGCCCGCAACTCGGGAAAGTCGTTGGCGGCGCCCCAGGTCACCACCGGCGGCGGGGCCGGCTCGGGGGCGTCGGCGAACGGCGAGGCCGGGGCGGGCTGACCGCGCAGCGACAGGTAC
>JAYVSF010000078.1:0-12503 GCA_043775605.1 Myxococcales bacterium | reverse complement strand
CCAGCCTCGCCACCCCGACGGCCGCGGTCCCGACCCGCGCGGTCCGCAGCCGCCCCGCCACCCCGACGCCCGTCCCGACCCGCGCGGTCCCGACCCGCGCGGTCCGCAGTCGCCCCGCCGTCCCGACGCCGGTCCGCAGCCACCCCGTCACCCCGACGCCCGCCCACCCGCACCGCGGCCCGCGCCACCGCCGGCTCGGTCCGCGCCGCGCTTCGATCGCGGCCCCGCGCCCGCGCCCCAGAGCGACGGTCCACGCACCTCGAACGGCCCCCGCCGCCGGCCGCGTCGCCGGTCTTGACGTAACCGCGTCGCCGCTCCGGCGTAGGATGCGCCATGCGCACCTCGCTGGTCACCGTCCTCGGTCTCGCGCTCGCCTCCGCCCTGCTCGGCTGCGGCGGCAAGCAGGCGCCCGCCCAACCGGGCGATCGCAGGCCCGACCTCGACGCGATGATGGGCCAGGCCACGTCGCTGTCTGCCGACGAGGCGTCGACCTTCGGCCCGCTCGACGTCGGCGCCGACTGGAGCGCGTACGTGAAGATGAACACCTCGCCCGTGCAGTCGAAGCCGCACGGCGGCCGACTGGTCGACACCTGGGTCAACGCCACTGGCGCGGCCGCGTACCTCGACGACGACGCCGAGATCCCGGTCGGCACCATCGTGGTCAAGACGTCGACCGACGCCACCGGTGCCGCCGGCCCCCTGTTCGTGATGGAGAAGCGCGCCGCTGGCTTCGATCCCGATCACGGCGACTGGTACTACGCGATGCACTGGGCCGCGCCGTCCCCGACCTGGCAGAAGAAGCTCGGCGGCCCGGTCTACTGGCGCACCCCGTCGCCGAAGGTCGGCTACTGCAGCGACTGCCACGACGGCTTCGATCGCGGCCTCGGCGGCGTCCCACCCGCCCAGCGCATCCCCGCCCTGCCCTGACCGAACCCGAATCCGAGTCCGAGTCCGAATCCGACCCTGATCAGGCGCGAACGCCGTCGGCGAGCAGCTCGCGCTTCTGCAGGGTCGCGCTGGTCAGGTAGCCCATGCGGCGCATCGCGAAGTCCTGGACGCGGGTCGGCGTGACCGCGAGGAAGCCGAGGACGACGCGGCCGAACCACGGCGCGACGTAGCGCGCGGCCGGGCTGCGGCGGCGGATGGCCTTGTGGATCGCGCGCGCGATCACCTCGGGGCCGACCGCGGTCGACTCCATGCGGGCGCGCAGCGATTCGGAGCGCGCGATAGCCGGGCCGTAGACCGTCGACTCGTAGGCCTTGACCGGACCCATCGACGTGTCCGCGAAGTTGGTACGGACCACGCCCGGCTCGATCAGGACGACGTCGACGCCGAACGGCCGTAGCTCGAGGCGGAGCGCGTCGGACATCGACTCGATCGCGTACTTGGTCGAGTTGTACGCGCCCATGAACGGGAACGTGATCTTGCCGCCCATGCTCGACACGTTGATGATGCGGCCGCGACCGCGATCGCGCATCGCCGGCAGGAACGCGCGGGTCACCGCCATCAGGCCGAACACGTTGGTGTCGTACTGGCGGCGCAGCTCGGCGTCGCTGATCTCGGACATCGGGCCCATCACGCCGAAGCCGGCGTTGTTGACCAGGACATCGAGGCCGTGGCCGCCGGTCAGGCGCTCGACCTCCTTCACCGCGCTGGCGATCGACTCGGCCGAGGTGACGTCGAGCAGCGCGGTGTCGAGCCGGGTGCCGGCCGGGGCCTCGGCCCGCAGCTTGTCGAGCTCGCCGGCCCGGCGACCGGTCGCGATGACGTGGTAGCCCTTGCGCGCGAGCTCGAGCGCGGTGGTGCGGCCGATGCCGGCGGTGGCGCCGGTGATGAGGACGTGGGGGCTGACGGGGGCGGTGGCGGCGGTGCGAGCGGTGGTCATGGCGGAATCTCCTGGGTACGTCGCGGGCCTCGGTGGGCCTGAAAGACAGCGTTGGAATGAACGTTCATTCTGCGAATGAGCGGGGTTGTGGAAGCAAATCGTGAGGGGTTTCGCACCCGTTGCACGCGTGGGCCGCCAGTTCGGCGGCCGCGGCACGAGTCAGTTACGAACCGCCTCCCACATGCACTGTTCGGCGGTGGTCCACACCGCGCGATCGAGGGTGAGGCCGCACTCGTCGGCCTTGCGGACCAGCCCGACGAACGCGCCGAGCACGAGGCCGATCAGCAGGAGCGGCGGTCCCGAGCGCAGCTCGCCCCGGCGCTGGGCGGTCTCGACGAAGCCGATGCCGAACGCGATGATCCGCGCCTCGACTGCGCGGCTGGCGTCGTCGAGGTACGAGGCGTGGTTGTGCAGCTCGAGAAAGGCGAACGACAGCGGCTGCTCGGCGACGTAGACGCTCATCCGCTGCCACAGCGCGCGGAACTGCTCGCGGGCACCGACGTCGGCAGGAAAGTCGGTGAGCATGCGCGCGGCCAGGGCGCCCTTCTCCCGCTGGTAGAGCGCGTTGACCAGCGCCTCCTTCGACGCGAAGTAGCGGTAGATGGTGCCGGCGCCGACCCCGGCCCGGTCGGCGACCTCGGGCACCGCGGTGCCGTGGAAGCCGCGCTCGACGAACAGCTCGAGCGCCGCTGCCAGGATCGCCTCGCGCTTGTCACCGCGGGTGGCGGCGTGAGCGGCCCCGCGCGCGGGCGCGGTCGCACGGCTGACCGGCGACGGTGCGGCAGCGGACGAGGTGGGGCGGGCAGTGCTCATCGGGTAAAGAATGAATATTCATTCCGTCCGCTGAGCGCAAGAGGTCGTGCAAACTTTCTCGTAAATTACTGAGATCGCTACAAATTCTTGCCGAGGATCGCGACGGGCCGCGATGAGGCCGCGGCCGCCGCCAGCAGCACCGGCGTAGCCACCGCCGCGCCGAAGCGATGCCGGATCACCGACGCGCGATGACCGAAGACGCCACGGAGCTGATCGGCGATCACCAGCCGGTTCATCAGCCGGCCGAGCAGGCCGAGCGGCGCCGCGTAGTAGACCGTGTCGGTCATGATCGTGCCGGTGCCGTCGGCGACGAACCGGTGCTGGTGCCACCACGCCCGGTACGGCCCGCGGTGCTGGGTATCGACGAAGCGGTCGCCGGGCCGCCAGACCTCGATCACCGTGCGCCACCGGATCGGCAGGCCGAGCGCGCGCAGCCGGTAGTCGATGGTCGCGCCATCGGCCATCGCGATCGGTGTCGGCGTCGTGATCACGAAGCCCATCGCCGGCGGCGTGATCACCGCGAGGTTCTCGGCGGCGGCGAAGAAGGCGAATACCTCGGGCAACGGTCGATCGAGCCGGGTGCGGGCGACCAGGACGTGGGTCGGGCGCCGGCGCGCGAGGTACGGCGTGACCGGCACGTCGGCCCGATCGACCGGGCGGATTGCGACGTCGACGGTCGTCGTGAGATCGACCAGCGCGCCCTCGAGGTCGGGCTGGGTGAAGGCGAAGCCGGACCGCACGAGCGCGGTGGGCATCACCCGCTGGCTGGCGCGGACCAGCGCGGCGCCCTCGCCGAGCGCGGCGCGCAGCACCAGGCCCGGCGTCGGCATCACCGCCGGCCGGTGCAGCACCCGGCCGAGCGCGCGGGCCAGCTCGCGCTGCCGGACCGGCGCCGGCGCGACGACGTTGAGCGCGCCATCGACCGGCGTGGTCAAGGCGTGGACGATCGCGGCCACCGCGTCGTCGAGGTGGATCCACGACAGCCACTGGCGCCCGCCAGCGACCGGTCCGCCGAGCCCCAGCCGGGTGACCCGGGTCAGCGCCGCCAGGGCTCCGCCGCCGCGACCGAGGACGACCCCGAAGCGCGCGAGCACGACGCGGTGAGCCGGACCACGCGCCCGCTCGGCCTCACGCTCCCAGGCCACGCACAGCTCGGCAGCGAACCCGCGCCCGGCCGCCGCCTGCTCGTCGAGTTCGGCCTCGCCACCGTCGCCGTAGCGGCCGACCGCGCTGGCCGAGACCAGCACCGGCAGCGGCGTGGCCCGCGCGGCGATCGCGTCGACCACGGCGCGGGTGACGTCGACGCGACTGGCGGTGAGCAGGCGCTTGCGGCGCGCGCTCCAGCGACCGCTGGCGATCGACTCGCCGGCCAGGTTGACGACCCCGTCGACGTCGGCGATCGCGGCGGCGAGGCCGGGGCCATCGACCAGCTCGACCTCGGGACCGAGCAGCGCGCGGCCCCGGGCCGGATCGCGCACCAGCGCCCGGACGCGGTGGCCGGTGCCGAGCAGCCGCTGGACCAGCGCGCGGCCGATGAAGCCGGTCGCGCCGGTGACGAGGACGATGACGGTCATAGGGCTTGGACGCCCGCCCTGCCCGACCGGTTACGTGAAGCGGGCGCGCAGGCGATTGCCGGCGCCGGCGAACAGGCGGCGCATGATCACGCGCATCATCGGCATACCGGCCTTGCCGATGGTGGTCGGGGTCGCGGCCAGCGCCCAGTCGAGCCGGGTGCCGCCGTCGACGGCGGTGACCCGGTAGTCCTCGGCGACCTGGCGGACCAGTGGCGACGTCGTGCCGATCATCGTGAACGCGAAGCGCGCGCCCGGCTCCCACGCGATCATGCGCTCGCGGAACCGTCCGAGCAGGCGCAGCGCGACCTCGCGCTCGGCGCCCAGCCCGCCGCTGCGGCCGCCGGACCACGCGGCCCGCTTCATCATCGGGAACCAGGTCGGCCAGCTCGCGACGTCGGCGAACAGGTCGAACAGCGTGGCCGGGCTGGTCGGGATCGTCGTTGACGCCACGATCCGCACCGGCGCGCGGTCGAAGTACTCGAGGTCGGTCGGCGTGAGGGTCTTCACCCGCCCATCGTACCGGATTCAGGCGCGCGGGCCGTGACCACCGCGCCAGCGCAGGACGTCGATCGTTGCCGGCACCTGCTCGGCCAGCGGCTCGATCGTCAGCCGCGGGTGGCCCATGTGGATGACGAGGTCGAAGCCGTCGAGCGCGCCGTCGGCGGCGCCGTGGAGCGGCCCGTCGGGATCGCTGCGGTCCTGCCACAGCGCGGCGACGTGATCCCAGGATCGCGGGGTGTGGCCGGTCAGCGCGCCGCCGTAGTCGATGCGGATGAGGTCGCCGGGCTGGACGCCGGTGATCGGCCGCGCGGGCTGGCCGTAGTCGTCGACGACCACCGGGCCGGCGATCACCCGGGCGTAGCGGGTCAGCGCGGCCACACTGGTGTAGGGCACGTCGGTGCGACCGGTCCGGCGCAGGGCCCCGACCAGGACGTCCGCGCAGTCGGCGCCGGTGAAGCGCTCGGTCTGGTGGTTCTTGCCGCCGCCGGCCGAGCCGAACACCTCGGGGACCAGCAGGTAGGCGCCGAGCCAGCCCATGAAGTCATCGGCGTCGCGGATCGAGACCCGGTGCACCGTGGGCAGGAGGCCTGACCCGTCGGCGGCCTCGGCGCCGGCGCTGGCGACGCTCGCGCCCGACGGCAGCCGGAGCTCGACCTTGTAGCGGGTGGTGCCGACGCCCTCGACCTGGACGGCGTCGGGCTCGGCGGTGACCACGGTCGCCGGGTGACGGCGCGCGTCGGCGCCGGCCTGCCACGAGCCCTGCGCGGTCTCGTAGTAGTCGATGTGGTCGTAGCCGAGCCAGCGGCCGAAGTCGGCGCCCGTCGACACGTTGCTGTAGTACGGACTGGTCGCGCCGTTGGCCGCGGTGGTGACCCGGAAGCCGTGCGGCTCGACGATGGACCAGCGGACGTCGACGTCGCCGAGCGTCGCCAGGTCGCGGCGATCGCGGGCCGCGATCCGCCGGCCGCCGAGCGTGAGCGGCGCGATCGCCGGATCGGCGAGGATCACCCGCTTGCGCCCGTCGCGCGCGACCGCGACCACCGCCAGCTCGGCGTGATCGCCCTGGCGCGCCTCGGTGGGCGCGTCGGTCCACGGCGCATCGGGCGCGGCCCGTCCGACGACGATGAGCCTCTCGATCGCTGGCGCCGCGGCCGCCAACCCGGTGGCACTGACGAGCGCGACGGCCGCGAGCAAGACCACGAGCGAGCGCATCTCCCTGGTATGCGCGACCGACGGCGCCGGCGCAAACCGCGCAGGCGTCAGGAGTAGCGATCGTTGCGCCAGGGATAGGCGCTGTTGGAGTAGCCGCGCTCCTCCCAGAAGCCCTTGCGGTCCTCGGTCATCAGCTCGAGGCGCTTGATCCACTTGGCGCCCTTCCAGGCGTAGAGCTGCGGCGTGATCACCCGCACCGGGCCACCGTGCTCGACCGCGAGCGGCACGCCGTCGGCGGTGTGGACCAGCAGCACGTCGGGCTTGAGCGCCTCGGCCAGCGGCAGGTTGGTGGTGTACCCGTCGTGGGCGTGACACATCAGAAAGACCGCGCCGTCGTCGGGCTCGGCGGCGGCGAGGAGGTCGGCCAGGCGCACGCCGCGCCACGGCACGTTCATCCGCGACCACTTGGTCACGCAGTGGAAGTCGCTGGTGTCGCCCTGCTGCTCGAGGGCGCTGAAGTCGGCCCAGCTCAGGCGCAGCGGCCGGCGGACGGCGCCGTCGATCGTCAGGCTCCAGCGCTCGTGCGAGATCTCGGGCTTGAGGCCGAGGTCGAGCACCGGCCACTTGCGGGTCTCGTACTGATCGGGCGGGAGCTGGGGCATGCCGTGGCGGTTGCGCGGTCCGGTGCCCATCGGCTCGTCGTCGGCGAGCGACGGCGTGGTCTGCATCTGCTCGAGGAAGCGCTCGCGCAGCTTCATGCGGGCAAGGACGATCCGGTCGAGCTTGTCGTCGTCGGCCATTGGCAGCCACCTTAGCTCACGGCACCGCCGCGGGCAGGCCGGCCAGGAACGCGAGGGCGACCCGGTTGAACTGCTCGGGATCTTCCAGCATCGCGAAGTGGCCGACGTCGGTCAGGGTCACCAGCGTCGCGTGCGGGATCAGCCGGGCGAGCTCGCGGGCGTGGTCGGCGCGGATCAGCTCGTCGTGATCGGCCTGGACCACGGTGACCGGGACCGCGATCGCACGCAGGTCGTCGGCGCGGTAGCGCGGCTCGGTCTTCCACATCCGGCTCAGCGCGGCCCGGGCGGCGGCGCGGCGGGCGTCGTCGGGCTGCAGCGCGGCCTGCTCGCGCTTGCAGCGGGCGTAGTAGCGGTCGAAGACGGCCGGGTGCTTCGGCCGCGACGTGCCGCTGGGGTCGGAGTTGCCGGCCAACTCGAGCACGCCGTCGATGCGATCGCCGTGGTGCATGGCCAGGTCGAGGCCGACGATCGCCCCGTCGCTCCAGCCGATCACCGCCGCGCGCGGCAGCTGCAGGTGATCGAGCACCGCGATCACGTCCTCGGCCATCGCGTGATAGTGCGAGCCGCTGGCCGGCAGCCCGCTCCGACCCTGGCCGCGCGCGTCGACGACGATGACCTGGTAGTGGGCCGCCAGCGCTGGCACCTGGAAGCCGAACTGCCCACCGTGGCCGCAGCCGCCGTGCAGGAGCACCACCGCGCGGCCATGGCCGAAGCTGGCGAAGTGGACGGTGGCGTCCTCGATCGCGACATCGCCGTCGACGTCGGCGGCCGGCAGGGCCGGGACCTCGGGCAGGGTCTGCCAGCGCGGGGTCGGCCGCTTGCGCTCGGCGATTCCGGACGTCGGGCTCAGCGTCTGCCCGACGGCGACGAGCGCGACGGTGACTGCGACGACGGCGCGCCCGCGATGACTCGGCACCGACCCAGCGTACCGCTCGACCCCGGCCGCTGCTACGCTGGGGCCATGATGTCGTCCGCGTCGATGTCGCTGCGCGAGGCCGAGGAGGCGCTCGACGGCCTGCAACTGGTGCCGTGCATGTCGGGCTCCCTGGCCGAGATCAAGCGGCTGCGCGATCAGTGCCTCGGCGCCGGCATCCCGGCGATGGCCGCGGCGCCCGCGCCCGGCCGTGGTTGAGGCGTGAAGGCACACCTCCTGGTCGAGGAGGACGATGTTCCGCGGGTGGCCCAGGTCCTGCGCAGCGAGTGGGCCTCCGCCCTCGAACGCGAGGGCGTCGCGCCGGTCCAGGTCGCGCTGTTCGCCGACGGTGAGCACCTGCCCTGCCCGGCCTGCGGCACCGCCGCACCGCTGGTCGAAGGCTGCTGCAGCGACTGCGGCCTCCAGCTCGACGACGATCCAGGCGCCGGTGGCTGCGGCAAGCCGAGCTGCGGCCCCAGCGGCTGCGGCTGACCCCGAACTGGCGCTACCGGCTGGCGCCTCGGTGACGCTCGTCGGCGGCGCGGGCCTTGGTCATGGCCCACGAACAGATCGGGCAGGCCGCGAGGTCGTGTCTGCGCGCCGGACACTCACGCCGGCCGAAGTAGATGATCTGGAGGTGGAGGTCGTTCCATCGCGCGCGCGGGAACACGGCCTTGAGGTCGTGCTCGGTGGTGGCTACGTCATTGCCGCTCGACAGGCCCCAGCGCGCGGCCAGCCGATGGAT
Organism: Myxococcales bacterium; assembly: GCA_043775605.1. GTDB lineage: Bacteria > Myxococcota_A > Polyangia > Haliangiales > Haliangiaceae > UBA2376. The sequence continues at coordinate 4,120 of JAYVSF010000078.1, read as the reverse complement.
GTGGGTGTCGACCGGAAACGCGGGCACGCCGAAGGCCTGGGCCATGACCACGCTCGCGGTCTTGTGGCCGACGCCGGGCAAGGCCTCGAGGGCCTCGAACGATCGCGGCACCGCGCCCGCGTGGTCCGCGACCAGGGCGGCGGCGAGGCCGCGCAGGTTCCTGGCCTTGGTCGGGGCCAGGCCGCAGGTGCGGATGTGGCGCAGGATCTCGGCGACCGGCGTGGTGGCCATCGCGCTCGCGTCGGGGGCCCGCGCGAACAAGGCCGGGGTCACCAGGTTGACGCGCGCATCGGTGGTCTGGGCCGACAGCACCACCGCGCACAGCAGCTGGAACGGATCGCCGTGATCGAGCGGGATCGCGGGCCGTGGATGAAGCTCGTCGAGGATCACCGTGATCCGCGCGGCGCGGGTCGCGCGATCGAGCCGGACCGGCGCGGGCCTCTCAGTGACCACCGGCGCCCCTGGGCCCGGGCGCGAGGGCGGGCGCGGCCGTGGGTGCCTCGGCCGGCGGAGGCTTCAGCGGTCCCGGCGACTCTGCCGGGGCCATCGTCGACAGCGTCTTGTCGATCTCGATCGCCTCGGGGTCGGTCGGATCGGCGGCCAGCGCGTCGCGAGCCAGGGCCTGCGCGCCGGCCAGGTCGCCCTTGGCCGACACCAGCCGGGCCTCGGCCACGAACGCGCGCGCCATCCGCGGCGCGGCTCGCTCGGCCCGGTGGTAGTGAGCGAACGCGGCGTCGCGATGGCCAGCCTTGGCCTCGAGCAGGCCGAGATAGTAGTGGGCGTACTCCGACGACGGATCGAGCTTCAGCATGCCGCGGTAAGCCTCGCGCGCGGCACCGTCGTCGCCGAGCCGGCGCGCGGCCCCGGCCCGGTAGCGGTAGTGATCGACCACGGTGTCGGTGCGGTATGCAAGGACGATCGGCAGGCTCGCGGCCACCGCCAGCGCCGCCAGTGCGCGCCCGGCCTGACCACGCTCGCCACGGCGTAGCGCCACCACGACGACCGCGGCCACCGCCGCGCCGGCGGCCACCAGCGCGAGGGCCAGCGGCAGCGGGATGATGAGGAAGCCGACGGCCGCGGCCAGAGCCGCGAGCCCGCCCGCGATCGGCCACGGGGTGCCGGGCGCCCGCAGCCGCGCCACCGCGCCGCGGGTCGCGCGATCGAGCGCGTGGAAGAGGTCGTCGGGCAGAATCAGGAGGTAGGTCGCCAGCACGAGGTACGAGAACAGGCCGATCTCGAGGCCGACCAGCTCGATGCCGAGATGGAGCCCGACCCCGAGCGGCAGCGCGAACCACCACGCCCGTCGCAGCCAGACCGTCGCGGCCAGGGACACCTCGGTGATCACCACCAGCGTCGCGACCTTGTTGAAGCCGACATCGTCGATGAGGTTCCGGACCCAGCCCTTGCCGACCTGGTTCTTCAGCGTCGACCCGTCGAGCCACTGGACGTCGAGCTTGGAGATCGCCGCCCACAGGTAGAGCACGGCGAGCTGGACCAGGATGAGGCGCAGGGCCCACGACCGGACGGTGCGCGTGGAGTCGGGTCGGGCCCCGGCCGGCGCCGGCTCGGGCGCGCGCGGCACGAAGCACCACAGGAGCAGCAGCAGGCACATCAGGTAGTGGTGCTGGTAGGAATCGAGCTGACTGGCGAGGTAGGCGTAGGCGTAGAACGCGGTGGCCAGCGGCAGCAGCTCGCGCACCGCGACGCCCTGCGCGATCAGCGCGAACGCGAGGGCGAGCCCGCCGTAGATCGAGATCATCGCGAGGCGGTGCGGCGCCGGCAGCGGCAACCACGCGACCTGCGGGACGTTGAAGCCGCCGGCGCCATAGCGCGCGGCGTGGGCGAGCTGGCGGAAGGCGTCGGCGGCGAGCAGGCCGAAGAACACCAGCCGGGCGACGACGACCTTGGTCCACGCGACCTGGTGGTCCTCCCAGAAGCGCGGCCGCACCGTCGGCTTGACTGGCGCCGAGACCACGGGCATCGCCGGCGCAGACGCAGCCGGACGCACCGCTTCAGCGGCGGGCGGACGTGGCGGTCGGCGAGTGCGCTTGGCCATCAGGTTCAGGTTCGGGTTCGGGTTCGGATTCGGGTTCGGGTTCGGGTTGGGACCGGCTCACAGCCGCGGGATCGTGCACAGATCAAAGCCACCTATCGGATAGCTGTCGCCCTTGAGCGGCTTGCACTCGGCGCGCGCGACGACGATCGCGCCCTTGTGCTGCTGACACAACCGGTGGCCCATCGCCTCGATCACGGTGCGCCGGCCGCGCGCCGCGAGCGCCAGCCAGGCCTCGTGGAACTCGTGGTTCAGGTCCACCGGCTGATCGTCGACGGTGATGGTCAGATCGCAGTGCACCATCCGGGTCGGCGAGAACATGCGCCAGGCGAAGCGCTCGTCGTGCGAGTCGCGGCGGGCCAGGTAGTAGTCGAGCGGCAACAGCAGCTGGACCGCGAGGAACAGCGCGATGAACCCGCCCGGCCAGCGGGTGAGCCAGCGGCCCAGCGCGCGCGCCCGCGGCTCGATCGCTGACCGCAGCGACGCCGAGGTCATAGCGGCAGCGCGACCTGCGGCGGCGGGGCGGCCCGGCGCGGCGGTGGATGATACGTGAGCTCGTCGTCAACGGTGGCGCCGGGCTCGAGGGTGGTGCGCACGACCAGGGTCCCGGCCTCGCGCGACGCGATCGGGACGCCGTCGCGGTACAGGACCGCGTTGCCGATCACGGCCGGCACCCGCGCGCCCGGCGACAGGATGCCAGCGAGGTTGAGCGGGTCGGTCGCCGCGACCTTGCACAGCTCGGGCGCCGCGGGCGCGCCGCGCAGGCCGCGCAGCTCGTCGAGCGCCTCCGGCAGCGCGAACTGCTCGCCGACGAAGCCGTGGACGAAGCGGCCGCCGCGGATCTCGCCGCGGGCCTCGAGCCGGCGCAGCGCGGTCGCGACCTCGCGCCACGGCGGCAGCGCGGTCTCCCGCGCGACCAGATCGCGGAACACCACTCCGTAGCGGGCCAGGAGCTGGCGCGCCGAGCGCTCGGCGTCGAACGCCTCGGCCCGCGGCGGACCCAGCAGCGACCAGCGTCCGGCCGCTGTCGGCAGGCTGCGCAGGGCGTGGGTCGGCCGCTCGCGATCGCGACCGCGCGCGCGCCGCACCGCCTCGCGCCAGGCGTGGGCGGGCGCGGCGACGTCGGTGACCCCGCGCGGGGTATCGAACCGGCTGCGGACCTCGCCCCGCTTGCGCTCGATCAAGACGCGCAGGCTGGCGAAGCCGTCGGCGGACGCCAGCCCGGCGCCGACCAGCTCCCACAGCGCCTCTTCGACGTCGTCGGGGGCCAGCTCCGCGCCGGCCACGAGATCGGCCAGGAACGCCGCGCCGCCGCCGCGCAGCACCCGCGCGATCGCCTCGGCCTCGGGCGACAGCTCGGCGGGCGGTGTGTCGCGCAGCGCGATCGGCGCCCGCAGCCACGCGGCATCGGCGCGCCGGAACAAGGACAGCGGCGCCGCCCGCGAGGGCGTCGCGCGCGCCGGTCCCGCGCTCGGGGGCGGGCTCGCGGCATCTTCCTCGGCCACTGCGGCCTTGCGCGGTGACAGCCGGGCCCACGCCAGCTCGCCGGCCAGGCAGAGCTGATCGAGCCAGCTCGCGTCGTAGCCGTGCAGGCGCGCCGGCAAGAGCTCGCGCTCCCAGGCGCCGGCCGCGGTCTCGAACCCGGCGAGCTGCTCGACGATCCGGCCGAGCCCATCGGCGCCGATCAGCTGGGTGCCGCGCGCGACGCGCTGCCAGCGCAACATGAACCGCATCAGGGTCGCGGCGTCGACCGGCTCGATCTCGCGCCGCAGCCGGGCCAGCGTCAGCCGATGGATCCGCGCCAGGATCCGTCGGTTGCACCACTCGAGCCGGGCGACCAGCTCGTCGTCAGCCGCCGCGGCCCGCGCCGCCGGCACCGTGGTCGCGCCGCGCACGGCACCGCCCGAGAACCGACCGCGCAGGATGTCGCCGTCGGCCTCGAGGGCGAGCACCGCGTCGAGCACCGCGGCCGGCGCCAGGCCGAGCTCGCGCGCCAGCCGCGCCACCGTCCGGGGACCGGACACGTCGAGCTGGGCGGCGACGATCCGCCGGACCGCGCGGTGCTGC
>JAYVSF010000077.1:0-5590 GCA_043775605.1 Myxococcales bacterium | reverse complement strand
AGGTGGGTCACGATCCCGCCGCCGCCGCGACCAGACTCACGCCGCCAGGTGGATCACGATCCCGCCGCGAAGTGGATCTCTGTTAGGCCGCCGCTGAAGTCGACTGGACCGCCGACGTCCGCTACCGCCTCACCCTCGACCGCAAGCTCCAGGGCGGCCCGCTGGTCATCACCCAGGAGGACCGCTTCCCGCGCGGCGTTCACGGCAAGCCCTGATCCAGGCCGACCCGTCTCGAGCTTGGGTGAAGGCCTCCACCCGGACCGGCGCGAAGAGGTCGGGACACATGTTCGATCGCGCCGTCCCCACCCGTCTGGAGGTGAACCATGACCATCGTCAAGTTCGTGTCGACCACCAACTTCAGCCAGTGGCAACTCGCGAAAGCCGAGGAGATTCGCCGCCTCATCGAGACCACCGTGAACCAACCACCCTTCCAGGATGGCGTGCTGGCGGCGACGTTCCTCGACGTCCGCCTCGAGCGCTCCGACGGCAGCGTCGTGACCGCGCTGACCAACCGGCAGATCCTTGACGTCATCCTCGCTGGCGTCGAGCAGGGCACCAACCCCGACCAGACCATCGGCCTGCGGGTCGCCCTGTATGACGCGTGGTTTGGCAGCGCCATCGGCAGCACCGATGAGCACGGCGTCATTCATACCCGCGGCAAGTTCTTCAACAACCTCGGCCCGGCGGAGCTCGCGGGCCACTGGATGCACGAGTGGACCCACACCGCCGGCTTCCACCACGACTACAGGCGCACCGCGCGGCGCAGTCAGTCGGTGCCGTACGTCATCGGCGACCTGGTCGCCCGACACGCCGCAACGCCCGGAGCGTGACGCGCCCCCAGCGTCCAGTTCCGACGACTCGCCAGTAGACGTCGACAGCGGAGCGGCGGCCCAGCGACGGCGGCTGCTACGAGGTCCGGCCGCGGCGACGGGGCCGGGCCGGCGGCTTGCGCGGAGGCGCGGCGCGGCCGGGCTTGGGAGGGGGCGCACGTCTTGGGCCGGGCGCTGGTGCGTCGCGCAGGGGCCCGGAGCGCGGCATCACGACATTCAGCGTTGGGAAGATCTTCTCGAACCAGGTCGTGTCCGTGGCCTTGCCCTGCGCGAGGGGCGGCGGCCACGGGTCCTTGGGGTCAACGCTGGTCGACGCTACCGCGACGTCACCCCATGCCATGACCTTCTCGGCCCGCACCTCCACGAAGGCTTCGACGCCCTTGCACGTCAGGTCGAGGCCCCCGGTGCCCGACTTGCCCGGTTCGCTGCCCTCGAGCGGGGCCGTGACCTGGATGATGTAGGCGCCCTTGGTCAGCGTGACCTTCCAGCCGCTGGCGTTGGCGGTCACCTTCGTGGCGCCGCCCTCGCCGGCCTGGATCTCGAGCTTGACGGGCTCGGCCAGCTTGGCGTGGTTGACGATCTCGCACGTGGTGGGACCTGGGACCCGTAGGCCGCAGACAAAGAACGTCGCTATGATCACGTCGGGACTCCTGTAGACGGGGTTCGTGCGAGACACGCGTCGTCGCATTGCCAGACTGGACGCCGCCCCGCCGCGCACCGAACATGCAACGCTCGCCTCAGCCGCTTCCGCACGTTCGGTGCTGGCCGGGGTGGCGTCTGAGCAGACATCGACGGGACGGAGCATAGCCCCATGCGCAAGGTCGCGATCCATATCGGTTGCAGCGAGTTCGAGATCGAAGCCTATCGCGGGTCGCCGCCGAGCGACGCTGTGGTAGCGGCCGAGTTGGACGCATCCGGGATGGCCGCCCTGACCTCCGCGGCTGGCTTCGAGGTCTCGCTGCTCGGGAGCGCCGACGCGACCCGCGAGGGAGTGATCGGGTCGCTCAGGCGTGCCCGCGACGGCCTGCACCGCGGCGACCTGTTGGTGCTGACGTTCTCCGGCCATGGTGCCGAGCACAGCGACGCGTTGTACACCACACCAGCGGCCCGTCCGGTCGGCGCCGTGAACCGCTATCCGCTCGACGAGAAGGATGGCTACGACCAGTCGTGGTGTCTGCGCGATGGGGTGCTCATCGACGACGACCTTCACGACTTGCTGGCCGCGTTCGAAGCAGGCGTGCAACTCCTCGGGATCTCGGACAGCTGCTTCAGCGGCGACATCTTCCACGACCTCGACCTCGCCGCGATCACCAAGACGGATGTCAGCAAGGATCCGCTCCGGCATGACGACCGCGACGGAGTCAGGGGGCAAGTGCCCGACCGCCCACGTCGACCACCGATCAAGGCCAGCGTGTTGCTCAGTGCGGCCGCCACGCCGGCTGGGCTCGCCGGCACGTCCGAGAGCCACGGCCTGTTCACCCGCGCGCTGCTCAATGTCTGGGCCGACGGCAGGTTTCTCGGCGACCACGACGCCTTCCACGCGGCGGTCCACGCGGCGGTCGGCACCGAACATCCGCCCCCGCTGAAGCGCTACGGCCACGACGACTTCGACTTCCGCCGGGCCCGTCCATTCGGCGCGTCCGGACCGGCTCGTGCCCCCCGTGCGCAGCGACTGGAGCGACGATGAGCGTCGATTCGAGCGAGGAGACCACGCGTGGCCCCAACGGCCCCGGCAAGCCGCGGGCGTTCATCGTCCACGGCCGCGATCTCGGTGCGCGCGCCGAGCTGGACCGCTGCCTGACCTCGCTCGGCCTCGCGGTCATCCCCTTCGAGCACATCGCTGACCGGCTCGCGGCGATGCCGGTGATCTCGGACGTGCTCCGGCAGGCGCTCGCCGACGCCGACGTCATCCTGGTGCTGTTCACGCCCGACGAGCAGGCCGCGCTGTTCGATCCCGAGACTGGACGGTTCGATGGCCGCGATCCCGGCGCCGCGCGGTGGCAGGCGCGCGCCAACGTCATCTTCGAGGCTGGCTGGGCGTTCGGCCTGCGGCCCGATCGAACGATCTTCGTGAGCGTGGGCGAGGTGACGGCGATGTTTGCCGATGTCGCCGGCCACCATGTGATCCGCCTCGACGCCGGCGGCGGCAAGGCCCAGCTCCGCCGACGGCTGGCGCCGCTCCTGCCCGACCGGTTCAGCGAGAAGAGCGACGCCTGGTCCAGCGACCCCGACACGGGCGACTTCGCCAGCTGTGCCCGCGCACGGTGGTCGTTCCATGATGATCTTGGCGAACTGCACGCCAAGCTCGCCAACATGGACCTCCGTGGGGTCAACCTGCTCGAGCTGCTGATCGCCGTCAACCAGACGTATCCAGACTGGCAATGGCGATATCGGGTCCCGCGCGACCTCATCACCGCGCTGTCGCGGCTCGTCGACCCCTTGACGACCGACGACGCCCACTGGTGGCTGGCCTCGATCGGCTTCTACCGGTTCTCGGAGATCGACGACTGGGGCGACAGCTGGTCGGACTCCATCGACATCATGAGCTTCGCCCCGCGGAGCGTGGTCTTCCTCGAGTGGCTGCGCACCGCCACGCCACCGAAGGCCCGGGCGGCCGCGGTGAAGCGGGTCCGCGCGACGACCGAGTCACGTGCTCGAGACCGAGCGACCCGGCGAGCGGCCCGGGCCACCACGCCCGCCAGCAAGGCTCGCAAGCAGCCGCGCCAAGCGACTCCGGTCAGCCGGAAGGGGCGAGGTCGACCACCTGGCTGACCTTCGCGGTCAGGTCGTGCTCGTCGCGGTACTCGACCAGCGGCCGCACCCAGGGATAGCGGCGCCAGTGGTCGAACATCGAGTACGGCGGCGCGCCAGACTCGATGATCGGCTGCACCATCACCGAGGGCAGGTCAGGGACGAACGTGTGCAGCTCCTCGCGGACCGCGGCCGGGTCCGACAGGTCGGCGATCACCAGCCGGGCCATTCCGGCCAGGACCCGCACGGTCTCGATCAGGTCACGCTCGCGGGCGGGAGGGAAGTCGAACATGACCGGCACGAGCCCCTTGAGCCGCAACGCCACCCGGACCACTTCGAGCATGCGCTTGCGCTCCGGCGTGAACCTGCCGAGGATGAGCGCGGTCCTGGTCGTCACCGTCGAGATGACACCCCGGATCGCTGGATTCCGAAGCATGAGGTACAGGAACTGCGCAGCTGCGAGCTCGTCGACTGTCACGGGCGCGTCGTGGCCCGGAGTGATCACCAGACCCCGCTGGGTGGCTGGCTCGCCTTCCAGATCCCAGGCCGCGGTCCCGTAGATGCGCGCACCGTCGAGACGGGCGCCGGCCAGCTTCGCGCGGATCAGGGTTGAGCCCTCCAGGCAGGCGCCAGTCAGATCGGCCCCGGTGAAGTTGGCGTGGTCCAGGGTCGTTTGCGACAGGTCAGCACCGGCCAGCCTCGCCCCCGAGAGATCCGCGCCGCGCAACTCGGCGAGCAAGAGGCGGGTCTGGCCGCGCCCGGCGTCGGTCGACGACAGATCGCAGCCAACCAGACTCGCGTTGTCGAGGCGAGCCCCCTTGAGCCACGCGCCCCGCAGCGTCGCCCCGTCGAAGCGCACGCCCCGCAGATCGACGTACCCCAGACACACGCCGTCGAGGTTGGCGCCGCGGAGGTCGATCGCGCGTGCCGTCAACGCGCGCACGTAGCCGCGCTTGTTCAGCGGCTGCCGGCTCCGGCCCCGCGGCTGCCGACCCGCGTCCGCGAGCTGGCATTCCAGCTTGTATGCATCCCACGCGGTGATCGCGTCCTGCCGCGCCGCGTGACGGATCGGGCTCGCCGCGAGCCGCATGAACGCGCGCAGGTGCTCGCGATCGCCCTGGAACGCGGGGTGCTCGCGATCGACGTCGATCATACTGGGCATCGTGGCCTCCATGCAGGGGCGTGTCTCAGAGGTGGACACCCTCGGGAGCTTCGCACTGCCTGTCGTCTGCCGAGGAACATTTCGACGTGTTCTTCGACGGCCAGTCCTGACCCGTGTTCGCGATAGGCTCGGGTCATGGGTAGATCGAAGCTGACCAGCGTCCAGGTCAACCTCCCGTTCATCTCCGGCACCTGGGCCGCCGACGACGAACAGCGGCGCGCGGCCTGGGAGATGTACGTCGAGCTGGTGACGCGCATCTCGATCCAGCCGCTCGGTCCCGACGAGGGGCTGCTGCGCGAGGCGGTCTCGTCGCTGTACGTGCTCTTCGGCGAGACTCGCCGCATCCTGCGCGAGCACGGCCCCGGCGTCGCCCGGCCCGAGCGCAAGCAACTCCTGGCCTTCGGCCAGATCGCCATCGATGTGCTCAACCACGGCCTGCGCCCGTTCCTGGCCCGATGGCACCCGCTCCTCACCGAGCACGAGGCGTCCCGCGGCGCGGCCTCGGCCACCGCCCACGAACGCGCCTGGCCGCTGGCGGCCCCGATGCGCGCCGACCTCACGGTCCTGCAGACCATGCTCACCGCCTATGCCGACCTGCTCGCCGAGGCGTGCAACATCCCGCCGCTGCACCGGGCATCCGACGGCCCCACGTCGCCCGCCTGAGCCACGTGTTCACGGGCGCCCCGGCGCGTCCCGCATCAGCGTGACGAGCCACGCGGTCGGCAGCGTGGCTGCGCGCTCGGTCATGGTACCCGCTGCACGAGTCACAGCCTTCCGGAGCCGGCAGCTTGATGCCAGCTTGGGGGCGTGACCGAGGGAACCCGCTCAGCGCGTAGCCGGCTGCTCC
>JAYVSF010000076.1:0-32656 GCA_043775605.1 Myxococcales bacterium | reverse complement strand
GGCGGCAGCCGCAGCGCGTCCATCGCGATGTCGAGCGTGTGGTCGAGGTCCCAGCCGTTGACCGCGTCGATCTTGTCCTGCAGCGTGCCCTGCTCGTCGAGCAGCTTCTGCATCTTGGCGTCGGGCATGTCCTCGCCCATCGCCATCGAGATCTCCTCGAAGCGGGTGAGCAGCGCCCGGGTCGCGACCACGCCCTCCTCGACGTTGCCGCGGACGTCCTTGTTCGGATCAAGCTTGGGCTCCTGCTCGAGGTAGCCGATCTTGAGCCCGGGCGCCGGCATCGCGTCGCCGACGAACTCCTTGTCGATGCCGGCCATGATCTTGAGCAGCGTGCTCTTGCCGGAGCCGTTGGAACCGATGACGCCGATCTTGGCGCCGGGCAGGAACGACAGCCAGATGTTCCTCAAGATCTCCCGCTTGGGCGGGACGATCTTGCGCAGGTCCTTCATCACGAACACGTACTGTTGCGACATGGCGCGCGGAGTCTACTGCAAGATGCGCCCGCCGGGTCAGTGCTCTGAGCCGCCCAGCTCGACGTCAGCGACGATTGCTCGACCAGCTCCTTGAGTAGCGCGCCGCGGGCGTCGGGTCCCCTCGAGGTTGCGCTCGACGACCGCGGGGCTCCGGATTGTGGAGACACCGTCTCCACAATCGAGGCCCGACGACGGGTCGCGGTCGACCGGCGTCGCCGGGCCTCCACGCAAGAGTGGAGACGCCGTCTCCCCCATCTGGGGATAGGTCGTCTCCCTACGCCCAGGGGCGTCAGCCGCCCGCGGCGGCCCTCTGCCGCAGGGCCTCGTACAGGCCCAGGTGGTTGAGCAGGAGGTCCAGGATCCCGAGCCGGACCTTCTCGGAGTTCAGCGCTTGCGTGCTCATGAGCGTGTGCGCGTCCAGCGCGCCCATGACCGCAGTCACCATCTCCGTCCGCAGGTCGGGTGAGGTGCCGAACTGCTCCTTGGTGTTGTTCGACGCCTGCTGGACCAAGGTGCCGGACTCGAGCATCTTGCCGCGGATGACGTTGCTGACATAGACGAGCATGTCGTCGTCGCTCAACTCGCCCTCGAACAGGGAGTTGAGCTTCTCGATGATCTCGGCGAGCCGGGCCTTCTCCTTCTCCTGCACCGTGCCGCTGCCGGTCTCGGTGAGCGGCTCGAGCTTGGGCCGCGCTCCCTCGCCGAGGGTCATATGGGTCTTGCCCAGGTTCTTGAGCGTGTAGTGCGTCAGCTTCACCTTCGACAGGTCGATGCCCTCGCGGTCACGACCGAACTCGAGCAGCGGCAGGAGACGCTTGTAGAAGATCGCGCGCTTCTCGATGCCGGTGTTGCCGTAGTCGTAGATCTGCGAGAGGAACGTGTAGAGCCGCAGGAACGCGCCGAGGTCGCTCTTGAACAGGACCAGGGTGTCGCGCTCGCCCTTGGCCGTGTCCGCCGCCGCGCTGTCGTCGTGATCGAGCGCGACCTTCAGCGCGGCCTGCGCCGCCTGGTAGCGCTTCATGAGGCGATCGACCACCGGCTCGAGGGCGGCGATGAGCTCACTCTGTCGGGCCGCCGGCTCGAACTCGACCGTCACGACCCGCTCGACCTCGAAGTCGTCGTAGTGCCCGGCCGCGTCGAGCTTGGCCCGCAGGTCGAAGACCAGGTTGGGGTCCGTCGTCGTCGCGAGCTCGGCGGTCGAATGATAGGTCCTGAACGCGGCGAGCACCTCGGCCGGGTCGTTGCGGAAGTCGACGACGTAGGTCGCGTCCTTGCCCGGATAGGCCCGATTGAGCCGCGACAGGGTCTGCACAGCCTGGATGCCGGCGAGCCGCTTGTCGACGTACATCCCGCACAGGAGCGGCTGGTCGAAGCCGGTCTGGAACTTGTTGGCCGCCAGCAGGAGCTGGTACTCAAGCGTTGCGAAGGCGTCCTTGATGGCACGGCCCTTGAGGTTGGGGTTGAGCGCCTTGCTGTTCTCGTTGAACGGGTCAGGCCCCGACTCCGCGTCCACGACATCGCCGGAGAACGCGACCAGCGTCCGGATCGAGTAGCCCCGTTCCTTGATGTACCTGTCGACGGCGAGCTGCCAGCGCACCGCCTCCAGCCGACTGCTGACCACCACCATCGCCTTGGCCGTCCCGCCCAGCAGCGGCGCGACGAAGGTGCGGTAGTGCTCGACGACCACCTCGACCTTGCGGGCGATGTTGTACGGGTGCAGCTTCACCCAGCCCATGATCTTCTTCATGGCGGCGCTGCGCTCGACCTCCTTCTCGTTCACCTCCTGCCCCTCGTGCGCCAGCTTGAAGGCGAGGCTGTACGGGGTGTAGTTCTGCAGCACATCGAGAATGAACTTCTCCTCGATGGCCTGGCGCATCGAGTAGACGTGGAACGGGGTGGGAATGTTGTCGGGCGCCGGTTTGCGCGATGGATCCGGCCGCGTGCCGAACAGCTCCATCGTCTTGTTCTTGGGCGTGGCGGTGAACGCGACGAAGGTGATGCCGGTCGCGTCGGCCTGCGCCGCCATCTGCGCGGCCAGGATGTCCTCGTTGCTCACCTCCCCGCCGTCCGCGACCTCGGCAAGCTCCTCGGCGGTGAGCACGGCCTTGAGCCGCTTCGACGCGTCGCCCGACTGCGAGCTGTGGGCCTCGTCGGCGATGACGACGAACCGCTTGCCCTTGGTCGCGGCCAGCGTGCGCACCTCCTCGAGAGCGAACGGGAACGTCTGGATGGTGCAAACGACGATCTTCTTGGTCCCCGACAGCGCCGCCGCCAGCTCGCCGCTCTTGCTGTTGCCCTCGCCCTTGATGCTCGCGACGACCCCGACGGTGCGCTCGAAGTCGAACAGCGCCTCCTCGAGCTGGTCGTCGATGACCTTGCGATCGGAAACCACCAGCACGGTGTCGAACAGCTTGGCGTTGCTGGCGTCGTGGAGGTCGGAGAGGAAGTGGGCGGTCCACGCGATCGAGTTGGTCTTGCCCGACCCGGCCGAGTGCTGAATGAGGTACTTGCCGCCCGCCCCGTCGCGCAACACCGCGGCCTGGAGCTTGCGGGTGACATCGAGCTGGTGGAAGCGCGGGAAGATGATCGCCTTGATCGCCTTCTTGTCGTTGCGCTTGGTGATGAGGTAGCGGCCGAGGATCTCGAGCCAGCTCTCGCGGGCCCAGATCCGTTCCCACAGGTACGCGGTGCGGTGGCCGCTCGGGTTGGCGGGATTGCCGGCGCCGCCGTCGTCGCCCTGGTTGAAGGGCAAGAACGCGGTGCCCGGGCCCTCGAGCCGGGTCACCATGCGGACCTCGTGGTTGCTGACCGCGAAGTGGACGAGGGCGCCGCTGGGGAAGGTCAACAGCGGTTCGGGCGCCTGGCCCTTCGGCTGCGGGTGGCGATCGAAGCGGTACTGATCGACGGCGTTGTCGATGCTCTGGGTGAAGTCGGTCTTGAGCTCGACGGTGGCGACCGGCACGCCGTTGAGGAACAGCACCAGGTCGATGCAGTTCTCGTTGTGGAGCGAGTAGCGGACCTGGCGCACGACCCGCAGGCGGTTGGCCTGATAGCGGGCGAGGATGTCGGGGTTGATGCCGAGCGCGGGCTTGAACTCGGCGAGCTTGAGCTTCTCGGTCAGCCCGAGCAGGTCGATGCCCTGGCGCAGGACCTCGAGGGTGCCGCGCTGGTCGAGCTGGGCGCGCAGGCGGGCCAGCAAGGTCTCGCCAGCGCCGGCGCCGTGGTTCTTGACCAGCGTCGCCCACGCCTTGGGCTGCGTCGCCTGCACCCACGCCAGCACATCGGCGGGGAACAACGCCCGCGCCCGGTCGTACGCGGCCGCATCGCCCTCGACATACAGCCAGCCGTTGGCGCCGAGGTGGTCGCAGATCTCCTTCTCGAAATTGACCTCCTTGTACACGCTCATGGCTTGGCCTCCGCGGTGGCGCGCTTCAGCTTGTCCAGGGTGACGCCATCGGCGTTCTTCCAGTCCTTCCAGCCGTTCGACGTCCGGCCCTGCAGGGCCAGCCCGGCCATGCTCGGGGAGCTGAACAGGTGGTCTTTGACGAAGATGACCGCATCGCCCTGTTGCCGCATCACGCCGGCCTCGATGAGCTTGGTGCGGAACCGCTCGTCACTGGTACCGACGATGGACGCCACATTGGCGCGGCGACCGACCGAGCCCTTCAGCACGACGAAGCCCTCGGGCGTGTACAGACCCTTGCCGTCGACGCCCACGGTCCTGCACACGAAGACCTCGGCCGGCTGGTTCGAGGTGCCGGTCGCGACCGGTTCGAACACGGGGTACCCGAGGGTGGCGAGCAGGATGCGGCCGGTGTCGAAGATCTCGAGGCAGTCGGCCTGGAGCGGCGCGGGGGTGTGCGGCTTCGTGCCGCTGTTGCCGTTCTCGAGGGTGTAGCGGCCCGCTGCCTTCGTGGCTTGCAGCGAGTGCCACTCCAGGAACACCGTGTGGGTCTGGGTCAGGCTGTGGGTCCGTGAGATCAGCACCAGCGCCTTCTGCCAGAAGTCCTTCTTCTCGTTGTGGCTCGCGAGTCGCGCCCGCAGGCCGCCGGTCTGGCCGATGTACACACTCGGCTCCGTACCGTCCCCCGCGTCTCCAAAGAGGAAGTAGAGCGCCACCTGCTCGCTCTCGGGCATCTTGAGGAAGTCCGGCAGCAGGCTGCGAGGGACCTCGATGACCTGCACGATGCGCGTCGTGATCTCGGCGATGCGGATGCCGCGCGGGTCGCCCGCCGGCAAGAAGATCTGGATCGTCTTCGGCGTCGCGTTCACGATGCGCGCCTCTCGCTCGCCGGCCGGACGTCGATCTGACCTGTCACCGCGGCCGAGATCAGCGCCGCTCGCCGCTCTTGCAGCAGGTCGACTGCTCGTTCAGCCTCGTCGATCAGCGAGTTCCAGACTCGTGTCAACTCGTCCAGATGCGCGACGATTGCGCGTTGTTCGCGTTCCGGTGGAACGACGAGCCGCATGTCCAGGAAGGCATCGGGATAGAGCCGGAGCCTCGATTCCCAGACCCCCGACGAACGGGCCTTGATCGCAGCTACGTGCGACGGAATTCGGCAGAGATAGTCGTAGTACTCGGGTACTAGTCCAGCGCCACTTCGAGGCCGATACACATTGTATGATGGGCTCACCAGCCCATTGAGCCGTGAACATCCCAGTGCCCCCATCCACGCCCACATTGTATTAATGACCAGATCGCCAGCAATACAAATCTTGTATCCAATGAGCGTCTCGGCCAGGGTCATCGTGACGTCCTTTTCGGACCTCCGAGTAACTCCGGTGATGTGAGACACCGTGAGCAACTCGCCTTCGTGGGACTCCGAGCGCTCGTCAACCTCAACGAAGAGGACCTTGCTTCGTAAGCAGCGCCAGTGGCTTGGCACTTCTCCCAGCCACGCTACACCGGAATCCTTCATCGGCGCGTCGGAATTGAGACCCTTTGTGACAACGTGCGAGATGACGGCTTCGCGCTTCTCCTTCAGGAGTCCGATCAGTTTCCGCTGCTCCGACATGAGCGCATCGATCTTCGTCACCTCTCGATCGAGGAAACCTACAATGAGAAGCTGTTCGGGGAGGGGAGGCAACGGAATGACAAAGCCTGTCACTTGGCCTGGGCTGATGTGGGGAACGCTCACTCCGGTCGTTTCAGGAGAGAAGTGCGCGATGAACATCTGCGAGGAGAGCAGGTACAACATGAGGTCGACATCGAGCGAATCGCGCAACTTAAGACGGGCGACGCGTTGAAGGAGAAGACACGGAAGATCGGACTCCTTCACTTTTGCGACGCGCATCCCCTCCGATATCAGCGGACGGTCCATTCCGATAACCAAATCATCTGCTCGTAGTTCGTAGATGGCGAGTCCATCGCCTTCTCCTCGATGCCAATACACCGGTTCTTCCCACTTGAGTCTCGATACACCTACATTGATTCCACGCAAGAGCCTCGTCGCACCATCGTCTTGCGTAAAGCCTTCGGATGGGAAGGCGAATCCAGATAAGACGGAGAGATGGAAGCCACATCTTCCGACGCGCCAGTGCGCCGGGACCTCGCCGAGCCACTCGACGCCGCTGTCCTTGTACTTCGGGTAGCGGGGCAGGCTCATGCGGAGAGGCCCTTGATCATGGTGAGCATGCGGTCGGTGACGGTCTTGAGCTCGGCGTCGATCTCGGCCAGCGGGCGCGGCGGCTTGAAGACGTAGAAGTGGCGGTTGAACGGGATCTCGTAGCCGACCTTGGTCTTCTCGTGATCGATCCAGGCATCGGGCGCGTGCGGCAGCACCTCACGTTCGAAGTAGTCCTCGACATCCTCGGACAGCGGAACGTTCTCGGTGTCGCGCAGGCTCGAATCGGGGACAGGCAGGCCCTTGCCCTTGCCCTTCGTGCCCAGCACCACCTTGCCCTTGGCGTCACGCTCCGGCCGCTCGACCGTGATCGTCCGGTAGCCGAAATCCTCGTTCTTGAAGACCCGGCTGATCGGCACGCCGTCGCGGGTGAGCTTCCGGCCGTTGCCGAAGATGCGCGTGATGTCGTCGATGTGGTCGGCGCTCAGCTCCTTGCGCTTGCTGCCCAGGCTCTTGCGCATCTTCTGCCAGAAGCTGCTCGCGTCGATGAGCTGGACCTTGCCCTTGCGCGCCGCCGGCTTGCGGTTGCTCACGATCCACACGTACGTGCTGATGCCCGTGTTGTAGAACATGTCGGTCGGCAGCCCGATGATCGCCTCGACCAGGTCGTTCTCCAGCACGTAGCGGCGGATCTCGCTCTCGCCCGAGCCGGCGCCGCCGGTGAACAGCGGCGAACCGTTGAGCACGATGCCGAACCGGCTGCCGCCGTCCTTGGCCGGCCGCATCTTCGAGATCAGGTGGAGCAGGAACAGCAGCGAGCCGTCGCTCACCCGCGGTAGCCCGGGCCCGAAGCGGCCATTGAAGCCCTGGGTCTCGGCCTCCTTGCGGACCTCCTTCTCGATCTTCTTCCACTCGACGCCGAACGGCGGGTTCGACAGCATGTAGTCGAAGTGCTTGCCGGTCAGCCCGTCGGCCGACAGCGTGTTGCCGAAGATGATGTTGGCGATGTCCTGCCCCTTGATGAGCATGTCCGCCTTGCAGATGGCGTAGGACTCGGGGTTCAGCTCCTGGCCGTGCATCACCAGCCGCGCGCCCGGGTTGTGCGCCGTCAGGTGCTCGCCGGCCACGCTCAGCATGCCGCCGGTGCCGGCGGTCGGGTCGTAGATCGAGCGGACCACACCCGGCTTCGACAGTGCGTCGTCGTCCTCGAAGAACAACAGGTTGACCATCAACCGGATCACCTCACGCGGCGTGAAGTGCTCTCCCGCGGTCTCGTTCGAGAGCTCCGCGAACTTGCGGATCAGCTCCTCGAACACCGTGCCCATCTGGGCGTTGCTGACCGCGTCGGGGTGGAGGTCGATGGTCGCGAACTTCTCGGCCACCAGGTACAGCAGCCCGGCCTTGGCCAGCCGCTCGATCTGCGTGTGGATCTCGAACCGCTCGAAGATGTCGCGCACTGCCGGCGAGAACGCATCCACGTAGGCGCGCAGGTTCTCGCCGATGTTGTCCGGGGCGCCGACCAGGGTCTTCAGGTCGAGCTTCGACGTGTTGTAGAAGAACTGGCCAGCCTTCTTGAGCAGGAACGGCTCCGGGTTGAGCCCGGCCTTCTCCCGCTTGTCCTTCTCCGCCAGCACCGCGGTCTTCGTGCCCTCGAGGACGCAGTCGAGCCGCCGCAGCACCGTGAACGGCAGGATGACCTTGCCGTACTCGCTCTGCTTGTAGTCGCCCCGCAGGAGGTCAGCGACCGACCAGATGAAGGAGGACAGGTTCGGATCGCTCATCGTGGGACCAACGGATGTGAAGGTGGCAACGTCGCCGCCGGGCCGCCGGACCACCCCTCGGCCCCGGCGCGCGCCGACCTTACCGCCAGCCTCCCCCGCCGCGCCACCCGCCCCGGCCCCGCAGGCCACGCGCGCGTCGGCTCAGATGGTAGCCTCGGGCACCGAGCGAACCGTTCATGCCGATATCGTCCGAAGAACTTCACCAGCAAGCCGAGGCGCTCCTTGTGCGAGCACGGGCGCTGCTCGACGTGTTGCGATCGCAGGCGCGACGGGCGTTCGTCCTCGAGTTGACCGGCACCCCGAAAGCGGGCAAGAGCACCTCGGTCACGACGCTCGAGACCTTCTTCCGCGAGGCCGGTTACCAGGTCCACCTCCTCAAGGAGCGCGCCGCGGACTGTCCGTTGCCGATGAAGGGGCATTTCTTCTTCAACGCGTGGACGGCGGCCACGATGCTCGCGGAGGTGCTCGAGACTCATGAGGCCAACGTCGATCTGCTCATCCTCGATCGCGGCTTCTTCGACGCCTTGGTCTGGCTCGAGCTCCAGGCGCGGCGAGAGCAGGTCACAGACGAGGAGAAGCGGGTCTTCTCCGAGTTCATCCTGCTCGATCGCTGGCGAAAGCTGGTCGATGCCACGGTGATCATGAAGGTGGAGCCGGAGCAAGCGCTGAAGCGTGAGCACCAGAACCAGATCCTCCCGCGTCCGGGCAGCATGATGAACCCCTCCGCGCTCGGACAGTTCAACGATGCGCTCGGTGCGGTGGTCAGCGAGCACGGAAGCGCGTTTCGCCTGCTCGAGATCGACACCACCCGGACCGAAGGCGTCCGCGAAACCAACGTGAACCTGCTCCGTGACGTGTTGCCGCTGATCGAAGGATGGGCGGATCCGTCCATCGCGGTCGTTCCTCGCACCGTCCTCACGACCGCGTTCGACGAACGGCCGTTCATCACGGGAGACGAGGCGGTCACGGTCCTGGGGAACCTTCGGCCGCACGTGCGCACGATGCGCCGCTCCGAGGCCGAGAAGGATCCCGGGGTGGTGCAGTTCATCGCAGCGGGTATCCACACCCATCGCGATCGGGTCCTCGTGCTGGAACGCGAGCTCTTGGACAAGAAGTCGTCGGACTACGGGCGGCACAAGCTGTGGGTGGGGCGGCACGTGGAGACGAGCGATCCGCTCAACGAGGACGTGCTTGATGCGGGTCGGCGCGGCCTGATCGAGCGCATCAAGGACGATCTCCACCTGGCGTCAGACCTACAACCCGTGCTGCTCGGCCTGGCGTGGAACGCCCGTCACGGCAGCGAGCACGAGACGCAGCACGTGGGAATCATGTATCGTGTTCCGATCGTCAACGACCTCGTCGCCAAGCACCTGCAGAACAAGAAGTTCAAGAAGATGGCCAGGTCGCGGCGCCTCAGCAGCTCGTTCATGACCCAAGAGCAGATCCTCACGAGCCGAGACCTCGACCTCGAACCGTGGTCGAAGCATGCTGTGGAGAACCTCCCACTTCCCGCCGAGGACGCATGACATGAGGACGTCCGACCTTGCGCTGGTCCTGATCCGCCTGACCATCCAGGAGGAACCACACCTCGTCCTGATCCGCCACCGCAAGTGGGGCGACTGGTCCTTGGTCGGCGGTCACCTCGAGCCCGAGGAGCGCTCGGACTGGGCGCGCGCGGCTCGCCGAGAGTGTGACGAGGAGCTGGCGCCGCTGCGTTATGGTACGGACTTCACCTTGCTGCCGTTGCTCGATCGTCCCGTGCGGTGGGGACCGGTGCCCTCTCGTTCGGCAGGCAACGCGCCGACCATCTACACGGCGCAGTTCTTCGCTCTGCGCTTTCTCCGGCCGCCGGCCGCGTGTCTCGCACAGCTTCCGGCCGAGAATTTTCGCATCGTCCGCGAGGCAGATGTAGCGGTCAGCTCGTCGGCCGACGACCTGCCCCTGCCTGCACGAGCGCTCCAGAGCGTCCGCCGGCCGAGCCTGGCTTGGGACATGCCGCTTCCGTACACACCCGCGCTCCACGCCTGACCTGAGCGAAATCGTCATGCCGCCACGTTCAGCGGTCTGTTCGACGATGACGTGACCAACGACCCGGGCCGAGCGCGATCAGACGCGTCCGCACGCCGCCGCGCGGTCAGAACTGCTTGCGCGATCCGCGACGATCTGCGGCTGTGCCCTCGCTGCGCCGGCCCCGTGCGGGTCCTCGCCGCCATCACCGACCCGGCCGTCGCCGCCATCCTCACCCGCCTCGACCTCCCCACCGAGCCACCCGAGGTCGCCGCTGCTCGCGCCCCGCCTCAGGTCCTCTTCTGGCCCGGCGGCGCCGACCCGATTTCGGACCTCGACGCCTACGACCGCGGCTGTCCTTTAGACAGGCGTTCGGTGTCCTTGATGCGGGTCAGGGCGGGGCGTGGAGCTGGACGTCGGCGATCAAGGGCCGGTGGTCGCTGGCCCGCCGGCACAGCTCGATCTCGCCCCGGGTCAGCTCGTGCAGCCGCAGGCGGCCGCGGACGTACAGGCTGTCGAGGGCGCGCAGCGGGCCCCAGGCCGGGAAGGTCCGGGGCGCGCGGGCGGCGCCGCGGAACCCCGACGGCGTGAGCAAGGCGCCGAGGTTGCCCCAGACGTCGTTGAGGTCGCCGCCGACGATCACCGGGGTGTCGTGGTGCAGGCCGTGGAACGGGTGGCTGTCGAGGAAGGTGCCGAGCTGGATCCGGCGCTCGTACTGGGCGAGGCCGAGGTGCATGTTGAAGATGTGGACGTGGCGGTCGTGGTCGCCATGCCGGACCCGCGCCACCGCGTGCAGCACGCTGCGCCGCTTCTTCGGCGGCACCGTCAGATCGATGTTGCGCACCTCCTCGAGCGGGAACCGCGACAGGATCGCGTTGCCGTAGGCGCCGCCGCCGCGGACGCTGACGTTGGGGAACCACACCCGGTGGCTGATGCCGAGCAGGTCACCGAGGACGTCGACCTGGTGATCGCCCTGCGACCGCTTGACCCCGCCGTCGACCTCCTGCAGCAAGAGCACGTCGGGCTGGTAGTGGGCGATGGTCTCGGCGGTGCGCTTGGGGTCGTAGCGACGATCGAGCCCGCCGATGCACTTGTGAATGTTCCAGGTGAGGATCCGTAGCTTCATGGTCGAACGGAGGAAGCCGAGCATACCCGGAACTTGCTAGGGTGCCGGCCAGGAGGATCCATGCCCGTCCCCGTTGCCTCGCGAGGCTTGCTCGGCGTCGCCGCGCTCGCCCTCGCCCTGACCGCCTGGCCGGTGTCGCCGAGCTCGGCCCAGCCCGACCCGACCGCCGCCGGCAAGCGCCGGCCGCCGTCCGCCGCTGATCCATCGATCAAGTTCGAGAAGTACCGGCTGGCCAACGGCCTCGAGGTCATCCTCGCGCCCGATCCGGCGGTGCCGCTGGTCGCGATCAACGTCTGGTACCACGTCGGCTCCGGCGATGAGACCCAGGGCAAGAGCGGCTTCGCCCACCTGTTCGAGCACATGCTGTTCCAGGGCTCGAAGAACGTCGGCGAGGACAAGCACTTCGAGATCCTGAAGACGATCGGCGCCGACTCGGTCAACGGCACGACCAACCTCGATCGCACCAACTACTACGAGGTGGTGCCGTCGAACCAGCTCGAGACCGGGCTGTGGCTCGAGAGCGATCGCATGAGCCACCTGCTCGAGCTGCTCAACAGCAAGAGCCTGGCCAACCAGATCGAGGTGGTCCGCAACGAGCGGCGCCAGCGCTACGACAACGTGCCGTACGGCGCGGCGCTCCTGGCCCGCTACGACGCGCTGTACCCGGCCGGGCACCCGTACAAGTTCCTGACCATCGGCCGCCACGAGGACCTGGCCGCCGCCACCGTCGACGACGTGGTCGGCTTCTGGAAGACCTGGTACGTCCCCGCCCACGCGACTGTGGCGCTGGTCGGCGACTTCGAGCTGCCGGTCGGCAAGGCGCTGATCGACAAGTGGTTCGGGTCGTTCCCGGTCAGCGCCCGCCCGATCGTGGTGCCGGTACCACCGCCGACGCCGCGGGCCGCGCAGCGCGTGCTCGACGACAAGCTGGCCAAGCTGCGGCAGGTGACCTGGGCGTTCCACAGCCCGGCCAACTACGCCGCCGGCGACGCCGAGCTCGACATCGTCGCCGACGCGCTGACCCGCGAGGGCACCGGCCGCCTGTACAAGGCGCTGGTCTACGATCGACCGCTCGCGCAATCGGTGTTCGCGTCCCAGGGCGGCTCGATGTTCTCGGGCGTCTTCACCGTGACCGTGACCCTGCGCAGCGGCGCCGACCTCGCCGAGGTCCAGCGCATCCTCGCCGAGGAACTGACCGCGGTGACCCAGGCACCGCTCGACGCCCGCGAGATCGCGCGGGTGGTCGCGGCGGTCGAGGCCTCGCGGATCTACGGCCTCGAGAGCCTCAACGGCCGGGCCAACCTGCTGCAGGGCTACAACCACTACCTCGGCGATCCCGACCGCATCACGTGGGACCTCGATCGCTATCGCAACGCGAGCCCGGCCGCGATCCAGGCGGTCGCCGCGCACACCCTCGACCTCGCCACCAAGGTCGAGGTGATCACCAACCCGGCCGCGGCGCCGGCCGGAGGTGCCCCGTGAAGCGCGCCCTGTTGATCACCGGCGTGCTCGCGGCGTGCTGCCCGACGCCGGCCACCCCGGCCCACGTCGCCGCGCCCGCCCTACCCACGCCGATGCCGCCCGACGTCCCGGTCGAGCCGGTCCCGCCCACGCCGCCCTTGCCGCCGGAGCCCGCGCCCGTGACCCAGACCGCCACCCCGCAAGACCTGGTCTTCCCCGACGAGGCGTTCCGCGCCACCCAGCCGCCGGCGGGGCCGCTGCGCCCGTTCAAGCTGCCCAAGGTCCAGACCTTCAAGCTGGCCAGCGGCACCACCGTCTACCTGGTCGAGCAGCACCTCCTGCCGATCGTCAGCATGGATCTGACCTTCGACGGCGGGTCGATCTCCGATCCGCCGGGCCAGGAGGGACTGGCCTCGGTGTGCATGGCGATGTTGAGCGAGGGCACCACCGGCAAGGACAAGGTCGCCTACAGCGAGGCCCTGGCCGACATCGCGTCGAGCGTCTCGTCGTACGCCGGCGCCGACACCCAGGGCCTGAGCCTGTCGAGCCTGACCAAGCACCTCGACCCCACGTTCGACCTGTTCGTCGACACCCTGCTCCACCCCGGCTTCCGGCCCGACGACTTCGACCGCATGGTCAAGCGCCGGATCGTGGGCATCAAGCAGGCCAAGGGCAACCCCGACGCGATCGCCGGCCGCATCGCCGGGCCGGTGCTGTACGGCGCCGCCCACCCCTACGGCCGGGTCACCACCGAGGCCTCGCTGGCCGGGTTCACCCTCGACGACTGCAAGGCCTATCACGCACGCCAGCTCCACCCGGGCGGCGCCCGCCTGTTCGTGGTCGGCGACATCACCGCCGATCAGGTGCGGGCCCGGTTCGCCGATCCGGCGCTGGCGAGCTGGAAGGGCAAGAGCCCGCGGCTGCCGACCTTGCCGAAGCCGGTGCCGGCCGCGGCCCGGATCGTCTTCGTCGACGTCCCCGGCGCCAGCCAGTCGCAGGTCGGGTTCAGCCATTTCGGCCCGCTGCGGACCGCGCCCGATCAGCTGCAGACCGCGCTGGTCGGCGCGATCTTCGGCGGCGGGTTCACCAGCCGGGTCAACATGAACCTGCGCGAGGACAAGGGCTACAGCTACGGCGCCCGCGGCGGCTTCCAGTACAGCCGTCAGTACGGCGCGATGTCGGCCGGCGCGTCGGTCCGCGCCGACGCGACCTACCAGTCGCTGCTCGAGCTGCACGCCGAGCTGGCCGCGCTGCAGAGCGGGGCGAAGCCGCCGACCGCCGCCGAGCTCGAGCGCGAGAAGGCCGGCGCGATCCTCGGCATGCCCAGCCGGTTCGCCAGCGCCAGCGCGTCGCTGGGCATGTTTCGGTCGCTGGTCTACTACGGCCTGCCGCTCGACTACTGGAGCAGCTACGTCGGCAAGGTCGACAAGCTCACCGCGGCCCAGGTCACGCTGGCCGCCAGGAAGCACCTCGAGCCCGCGGCGGCGGTCTACACGGTGGTCGGCGACGGCAGCGTCCCGGTCATCATCCGCGACGGCGGCGTCGACAAGCCGCTCCTGCGCGATGGCCAGCCGGTCACGATCCGCCAGGCCCTGGACGAGCTGGTCAAGGCCGGCACCCTCGGCGCCGGCGGGCTGCTGGTCCTCGACGCCGACGGCAAGCCAGTACCCTGATCGGTGGCTGCAAGCCAGCTTGCGCCTCGACCCGCGGAGGTCGGCGCGCCGATCCGGCAAGGCCGCGGGATCGCTCGATTCAGCGCCGACCGCGCCGGCATTCGAGCCAGAGGTGCGCCTCCGGATCGCTTGTGTCATCATCCCCTACGGGTGCGGAAACGCGGGTTTTTTTGCCGGTGTCCGGACCCCGATCGATAACCCGAAAAGGCTTGGGAACCCTGACCGCCAGTGGTCAGATGATGGGTGGGAGAGTCTTCCGAAGCTTATGACCAGCCGTCGCCGCCGTCCTCGTCGTCTGAACCGCCAGCGCGGTAGCGCGATGCTGATCGCGCTGATCGCGGTCGGCGGCCTGATCACGCTCGGCGGCATGACCGTGCTGTCGGTCCAGGGCGGACTGACCGCCATCAGCCACGATCGTCACCGCTCGGTCGCGATGTACGCGGCCGAGAGCGGCGCCGCGGCCGCGATGGTCTACCTCCGCGCCCACGTCCAGCCGTCGCCGACCTACTGGAGCGCGCTGGTCAATCCCAACAACGTCAACCCCGTGGCGCCGGCGGAGATCATCGGCAACGCCGCCCTGCCCAGCGCCGCCGCCAACGTGTTCTCCGCCGACATCAAGGGCTGGTACGAGGTCGAGATCCTCAACAACCTCGAGGACGATGGCTACGCCGCCGGCAACGACAACGACGGCATCGTCGTGATCCGCTCGACCGGCCACGGTCCCAACGGCACCACCGCCCAGGTCGAGTGGCGGGTCCAGCCGTCGACCGTCGTCGGCAACGGCCGGCCGTGTCCGTCGTACGGCCAGCGCGGCGTGGCCGAGGACGGCGCCGGCCGCAACGACTGCCTCGGCTCGATCTCCAGCCTCAACACCGCCACGTATCGCCCCGGTTCCTGATCCTCGCCTGAACGCTCGTTGACGCTCGCCCAGGAGCACCCCAGGAGCACCCATGACCAGCCGTACCATCCTGCTCCGTTCCACGGCCGCGCTCGCTGCCGGGCTCCTGTTCGTCAACCCGGTCGTCCACGCCGGCACCGACGTCACCTGTCCACAGACCACGAGCCCGACCCAGTACTCCGGCGACGGGCTG
Source organism: Myxococcales bacterium (assembly GCA_043775605.1). Classification (GTDB taxonomy): domain Bacteria; phylum Myxococcota_A; class Polyangia; order Haliangiales; family Haliangiaceae; genus UBA2376. Next base: position 17,480 of record JAYVSF010000076.1, on the reverse strand, counting down.
AACACGGGCACCCCGATCAAGAGCGGCGTCCACTGGGACGGCATCGGCGCCAAGCTCGCGCTCGACAGCTCGACCGGCCTGTTCAAGGCCACCGGCCTCGGCACCAGCGACAAGACCGTGTTCGCGGCGGCCGGCGACTTCAACCAGGACGGCTGGACGGACTTCGTCGGCAGCGGCGAGGCCGACGGCTACCTCAAGATCTACCGCAACACGGTCGCGACCACGCCCGAGCCCAACTGGGACGACGTCAACGCGGTCCGTCCGTCGAGCTTCGCGATCTCGACCATCCTGGTCGCGTCGGTGAGCTCGACCAAGTGGCGGCCGATCGGCGCCGGCGACTTCAACGGCGACGGTTGGCCCGACGTGTTCCGGGCCGAGGCCGCGCAGTACGGCCAGCCGACCGTCGCCCAGATCTGGCTCAACGCCAAGGTCAACGACGCGAGCGGCAACCCGACCTTCCTCCCCCCCTATGCCGCGATGGCGTCCGGCTCCGCGCCGGCCAACCTCAACTACCAGAACTGGGGCGGCACCAACGTCGTGGTCACCGACGTCAACGGCGACCGCAAGCTCGACCTCCTGGTCGGCGGCGCCAGTGCCAGCTCGGGCGGCACCTCATCGATCAAGATCTTCTTGAACCAGTGCACGCTGGTCGCGCCGCTGCCGGTGCCGCTGCCGGCGACCGGGCCGCTGCCGTGCGCGAACGCGCCGCTGTTCGCGACCCAGGGCACCACCATGGGCCCGTCGCTCGGCTTCCCGGCCTCGGCCGGCAACCTGCCGGTGTTCGACTACGCCGACGTCGATGGCGACGGCTTCAAGGACCTGGTGGTCGGCGGCCCGGCGTGCTGCGCCACCGCCGGCATCCGCCTCCGCCTGTTCAAGGGCGTGGCCGGCGGCAACGTCGACAGCGCCAACCCGCAGGCGATCACCTTCCCCGGCGCCGCGACCGCGGTGTTCCTCGCCGACTTCACCGGCGACGGCAAGACCGACCTCATCGTCGGCACCGATAACTGGAACTACAACTCGGGCAGCGGCGCCTTCACCTACTTCTGGACCAACAATGGCACCGCGACCCCGTTCTCGGGCGCGGCCTCGATCTTGACCAACCAGACCGACAAGAAGCTGGTCAACACCGTCTCCGGCGTGCTCACCACCGACTTCGACCTCGGCTTCGTCTTCGACTACGATCACGATCCGGCCCACTCGGCCGACATCATGCTCGCCGACGGAAACCAGAGCGGTTCGTTCTTCGTGCTGGCCAACCGCTCGGTGTCGCAGTTCATCCCGTGCGGCTACGTCGAGTCCGACGTCCTGCCGCTCGGCAGCCTGAGCAGCTCCGAGATGGTGGTCACCGCCGGCCGGATGCACCCGACCTTCAACCTCAACGGCGGCACGATCAAGTTCTACATGTCCAACGAGACCCCGGCCAACTGGGTCGCCACCAACGACTGTGGCGACGGCACCGGCGACGTCTGCGTCCAGTTCCCCAAGCCGGTCGGTCGCGACGTCCGCTGGAAGGCCGAGCTGTGCTCCAACCCGCTGCGGACCAAGACCCCCGAGCTGACCCGGGTCGACGTCAAGTTCGACTACACCCAGGCCGAGGATCACTTCCGGGCGGGCGTGGTGGTCCACGACGGCGTCGCGTACCTCGGCGGCTTCCGCCAGCCCGGCTACCGCGGTCACCTGTTCGCGGTCAACACCGGCCTCGATCGCACCTACTGGGACGCGGCCACCGCGATCGACTCGGTCGCCGATGGCTCGCGCAACATCTACACCGCGACCACCGCCGGCACCGCCCGCCTCGACTTCACCACCGCCAACGCCAGCTCGGCGGCGCTGATGGCCACCCTCGGCGTCGCCGCCGCGGCCGATGCGACCAACGTCATCAACTGGGTCCGCAGCGCCCGCTTCGGCGTCGGCAACCTCGGCATCGCCAAGTCCCGGCTGGGCGCGATCGAGACCTCGACCCCGGCGATCCTCACCGCGCCTGGCCTGCCGCTGTGGTGGGTCTACGGCACCGCCACCGACAAGGTCAATAACGAGACCTTCCGCACCGCCCAGGCCAGCCGGCCCAACCTGGTCCTGTTCGGGGCCAAGGACGGCATGGTCCACGCCATCCGCACCAACCCGTCGACCATGCAGGTGGCGCCGAGCGGCACCGAGGCCTGGGCCTTCATCCCGAGCAAGACCGCCAAGGGCATGGTCGCCGACTACACCGCGAGCCTGGCCGGGACCACCGTCGCCACCAGCTACCCTGACGGCTCGCCGACCCTGGCCGACTACCGCAAGACCGACGGCAGCTACGGCACCCTCGGCCTGGTGGCCTCGGGCAACGGCGGTCAGAGCCTGGTGGCGTTCGATGTCACCTCCACGGTCAACGCCACCACCGGGGCGGTCACCGGACCGACCCCGCTGTGGGAGGCGATCCCGGGCGGCGCCGACGCCGGCCAGGCCAACGCCAAGCCGGTGGTGCTGCGGGTCAAGATCGCCAATGCTGAGCGCTACGTGGTGGTCACGGCCACCGGGCTGTCGCCCGACAACCCGTCCGCGCCGTGGGTCAAGGGCCGCATCGTCTCCGCCTACGACGCGCCGACCGGCGCGCTCATGTGGCAGTTCATGGCGGCGTGCCCGGTGACCAGCGACCTGGCCGGGTTCGAGACCGACGACATCGCCGAGCAGGGCTCGCCCAGCTTCGACGGCTACATGGATCGGGTGGTGTTCGCCGACGGCTGCGGCAACGTCTACAAGCTCGACCCGGCCAGGTCGCTGGCGGGCGGCTGGAACGACAACTCGGGGCTGGGTACGTTCGAGGTCGCGAGCCCGGCCAACGGGATCCGCCAGTTCGCGCTGTTCTCGACCCGGCAGACCAACGGCGGGCTCGGGCGCGATGCGCCGATCGCCGGCACCATGGGCGTGACCAACGACGAGAACGGCCGGCTCACCCTGTTCTTCGGCACCGGCGGGCTCGAGAGCGCGCCGACCAATGTCAGCAACGCCTTCTTCGCGGTCTTCGCCGACACCGGCGCGATCCGGGCCAAGGAGAACGGCGCTTGCGCCAACGGTCGCTGCGAGAAGTTCTACGGCGGCGTGCTGGTCACCACCGATCAGGTGGTCTTCACCCGGACCACCGACCCGACCATCGGCACCGGCACCTGCGACCGCGGCTCGTCGAAGATCCAGGTGATGAAGCTGCAGGCGGGTGTCAACGGTACGTTCGAGGAGGTGTTCTTCAAGACGGTGGCATCGGCGGTCATGGGCGCGCTCTACGGCGACGCTGGTGCCCTGTACTTCGCCAACCTGGCCGGCGAGTCGGTGCGCATCGGCACGCCGCGAGTCGCGTACGCAGGCGGCGACACCGCTAGTCCCGAGAACGTGCCCACGCTGGTCATGGACCCGAACTCGCAGGGCACCACTGCCGCCCTCAACCTGCTCGGCTGGCGCCAGGTCTTCTGAGTGGCGGCGACCGCGACATCGCGGCCCCGGCGCGCTTCGACCCGCCGGCGGGTCCGCGGCCAGGGCGGGTTCACCCTGCTCGAGCTGCTGGTGACCATGGCGGTGACCGTGATCGGCCTGCTCGGGCTGATGGCGATGTACGTCGCGACCGTGAAGGGCAACGAGGCCACCGCCCGCAGCGGCGCCGCGGTGACCATCGCCCAGCAGACGCTCGAGGAGATGCGGTCGTCGTCGGTGGCGGCGCTGAAGATCCGCTACGGCACGTCGCAGCTGCAGACCGGCGTCGCCCTCAACACCGTGGCCGGGCGCGACGGCACCACCTACAACCGGCTGATCCAGGCCGATTCGTTGACCGGCGCGCCCGACCTGGTCAAGCTCCGGGTCGAGGTGACCTGGACCGAGGACAAGAACGTCGCGGTTGGCGCCGCCAGCGGCGCCTACGATCACCACGTCGGGCTGGAGATCATCCGCACCGCGACCGAGGGCCTGTGACCCTTCGACCTCGCTCAGGGCGAACGGGGAGCTTGCGCCGCGGCCGACAGCGGGGCTTCACGCTGATCGAGCTCATGGTCGCGCTGGTGGTGAGCGCGCTCCTGATCGGCATGATCCTGTCGATCTTCACCCGGATGTCGATGGCGTACCGGGCCCAGCAGAACGTGGCCGAGCTGCAGCAGACCCTGGCGGCGGCGCAGGAGCTGGTCCAGCGCGAGGTCCGGCAGGCTGGCTACCAGCTGCCCGACGGGTTCCGCACCGCCGCGGCCCCGACCACCAGCCAGCAGGCGCTGCAGGTCATCAACAACGCCGACAATTTCGGCCCCGACGAGCTCAAGGTCTTCCACGCCGACGCCAGCGCCCAGGCCCGGGTCAACACCGCCGCCGGCGCCACCAATGTCGACATCGCGAGCGGGCTCACCAGCATCACCGTCGATGATGCCGACCTGTTCGTGGTCGGCGACCTGGCGGTGATGGTCACGGCCCGCCGCGACAACGCGCTCAAGCAGGCCAACGGTGCGGCCCGGATGTACTACGAGGCCTGCGTGGTCCGGCTGACCGCGATCGCCGGCAAGGTGTTCGCGCTCGACGTCGCCGCGCCGTGGGGCAGCGCGACCAACGCCCAGTGCAACCGGGCCCGCAGCCAGCTCAAGCTCGGCAACCCCGGCATGCTCTACCGGTTCGCGGCCCGGGCCTACCGCATCGATCCCGCGCGCCGGTCGATGGCTGTGCTGCAGCTGTCGCCGACCGGCGGCCTGGTCGCCAACGACTGGCAGGACCTCGGGGTCGGCTTCACCGACCTCCAGGTCGCGACCCAATGGAACGACTACTGGGCGGCCGGCAACGCCAAGACCACCGACACCGCCGATCTCGACACTGATCCGATGGTCGATTGGTACTCGGGTGCGACCCAGGACACCTTGTGCCAGGCGGTCACCTCGGAGCTCAACGCCGACCTCTACGATCGCAGCGCGCCGACGGCGATCAGGGTCACGCTGGTGGTGCGGACGATCAAGAAGATCGACGCGGTGCCGACCTCCGCGACCCCGGCGCTGATCGACGCCGCCCGCCCGAACAACGGCGACGTCGGCGACCGCCCGGCGGTGACCCTGGCCGGGGTGGCCGATGCAGCGCGCCCGGCCGAACTGCGCGGTACCGCGGTGTTCCGTTACGCCACCGTTGGCACCGATCTCCGCAACCTGGCGGTCGGCCAGTGACGCCGCGCCGCCCGCGGGCCAGGCAGGCCGGCTTCACGCTGATCGAACTGATCGTGGTGGTCGCGATCATCGGCGTGCTGGTGACGCTGTCGGTGTCGATCCTGAAGGCCCACCCGCGCGCGATCGACTTCGCCCAGGACATCTCGAGCAAGCTGGGCGAGACCTCGCGCAAGGCGATCGCCGCCGGCGCGGTGCGCAGCGACGTCGCGCTGGCCCAGCGGTCCGCGGCCCGGACCCACGCCCTGTTCACCGTCGGCAACGGCGGCGGCGGGACCATGCGGATGGATCGGCTCGAGGAGGACCCGCTGCCCTCGGACGGGGCGTCGTGGAACCAGCTGGCGACGTTGACCCTGCCGCGCACGATCCGGATCGCGGGCATCCGCGCCGCCGCCGACCTCACCGGCCTCGGGATCGAGACCGCGGTCGCGACCGGCAACCAGATCGAGGTCAAGTGCTATCCCGACGGTCGCTGCGACGGCATCACGATCTACCTCGAGACCACCGACCACCGCCGCAAGGCTCGGGTCTCGGTGCTCCCGCTCGGCGGCACTCCGGTCACGTTCGACACCTGGTGACCTGACCCGCGGCGGGCAGGAGTATGCTGTCGCCATGGCGCCTACTGGCCGCGGCGCGGGGGACGAGCCGCCGGCTGGCGACGACGCGGCGCGGCTGGACGACACCCTCATGGCCTCGGCCGAGCGGATGGCGGCGCGGGCCCTGGCCGAGGCGGTGCGCGATCCGCCGCCGGTGGCGGTCGGCGAGCTGGTGCGCGGGCGGTACCGGGTCGAGCAGGTGATGGCCGAGGGCGGCAACGGCGTGGTCCTGCGCGCCAGCGACCTCGAGCTCGATCGCAAGGTCGCGATCAAGATGCTGACCGTCTCGGCCGGCCGCGATCCGAATCTGCGGGCCCGGTTCAAGCTCGAGGCCCGGCACGCGGTCCGGATCAAGAGCGAGCACGTGGCCCGGGTCTACGACGTCGGCGAGCTCGACGACGGTACCCAGTACATCGTGCTCGAGCTGCTCGAAGGCGAGGACCTCGCGACCCGGCTGGCCGCGGACGGCCGCCTCGACGTCACCGACGCGATCGACCTCGTGCTCCAGGCCTGCGAGGCCCTGGCCGAGGCCCACCACCTCGGCATCGTCCATCGCGACATCAAGCTGGCCAACCTGTTCGTGACCCGGCGCGCCGACGCCTCGCCGATCCTCAAGGTGATCGACTTCGGGCTCGCCAAGCACTGGATCAGCACCGGCTCGGACGCCACCGGGCTGACCCAGGGCATGGCGGTCGGCACCCCGCGCAACATGGCCCCGGAGCAGGTCACCGCGGCCGACGGCCAGGACCACCGCCTCGACGTCTGGGCGCTGGGCACGGTGCTGTACGAGCTGCTCGCCGGCGAGGCGCCGTTCGACGGCCCGACGCTGCAGGCGGTGTTCGCCAAGGTCCTGGTCGGCGAACCGCGGCCGCTGGCCAGCCTGCGCCCGGAGCTGCCGCCCGAGCTGGTCGCGATCGTCGGCGAGTGCCTGATCAAGGATCCGCAGGCGCGCATGGGCTCGGTGGTCGAGCTGGCGGCGGCGCTGTTGCCGTTCGCGTCGGCCGAGGGGCGGACGATCGGCGAGCGCGCCATCCGGGTCGGCGCGCCGGCGCGACCGGGCGCCGCCACCGACGGGCCACCGACGCCGCGGCCCCAAACCCCATCGCCGGGCACCCTGCCGCCGCGGCCCGCCGCCCAGCTCGGCACCTCGCAGCGCATGCCGTCGACGACGCTGTCGGGTCGCGCGGCGCCGCACGATCGCCGCCGCGCATGGGCCTGGCCGCTGGCCGGGCTGAGCCTGGCCGCGGTGGTGGTGCTGGCCGCGATGCTGGCGAGCGGCGGCGCCGATGACGACGACCGGCCCCGACCGGCGCCGCCGGTGGCCACGCGCACCCTCGGCACCGCGTGCCAGGCCGACCGCGAATGTGGCCCGCTGACGTGCGTGCGCGGCCTGTGCACCAGCCGGTGTCAGACCGACGCCGACTGTGGCCTGCCCGCGACCTGCCTGCAGGGCACGTGCACCTTGCCGCTGCGGGTCGGCTTCCTCCACTACGGCGTGCCCGAGGACGACGGCTGGACCCGCGCCCACGAGGACGCCCGACGCGAGGTGGCGCGGACCCTGCCCTACCTGGTCACCGATCTGGTCACCGACACCGCGGCGCTCGACGCCGCCGAGCGCGGCATCGATCAGCTGGTCGCGCGTGGGGCCCAGGTCGTGGTCGCCACGTCGTCGAGCCACCTGCCGGCGGTGCGGGCCAAGCTCGGCCAGTACCCGGCCGTGACGTTCCTGGTGGTCGCGACCGGCCCGGCCGAGGCCGGCATCGGCATGATCGACAGCCGGCTCGAGGACGCGTTCTACCTGGCCGGCATGGCCGCGGCCCGGACCTCCCGGACCCACCGGCTCTGCTTCATCGGACCGCACCTCCACGCCCAGCCGATCCGGTTCGCCAACGCCTTCCTGCTCGGGGCCCGGCGGATCGATCCCGCCGCCGTGCTCGAGATCCGGTGGATGGGCTCGTGGTTCGACGCCAGCCCCGCCGACGACCATGGCCTCCACCTCGAGGAGCGCCTGACCCAGCAGCTGGTGGCGTCGGGCTGCGACGTGATCGCCCACAACCTCGACAGCTCGCGGGTCGTGCTCGAGGTCGAGCGCCTGGCCCGGGCCGGACGGCGGGTGTTCTCGCTGGCCAACAACACGGTCGAGCAGTGCGACGCCGCGCCGACCAGCTGCCTCGGCACCACGACCCGGCAGTGGAGCCCGATGTACGCGCGGCTCTTCGACACGATGCACCAGGGCCGGTTCAAGACCGGCGGGCTGCTGGTCGACGGCATCCGGGTCGACCGCGCGGAGAGCCCGGTGGCGTTCGTGCTCAACCGCCAGGTGCTGTCGGTCGAGACCGCGGGCGAGATCGGGCGCGCGCTGGCCGAGCTCGCGCGACCCGGCGCGCAGCTGTTCACGGGGCCGTTCTGCTGGAGCGGCGAGCCCCGCGAGTGTCTGGCGACCGGCGTGCCGCTGGTCGACGATCGCCGGTGGGCGATGTGCCGGTTCGTCGACGGCGTGGTCGAGCGGGACGAGCCCGCGAACCCGCGCTCGCGCGATCGTCCCGCCGAGATCCCGGCGAGCTGCGGCCGCTGACCTGCGACGTCAGTACGTCTTGACCGGCCGAGCGAGCCTTGGCGAGCGATCAACAATGACTCTGGGCGTTCGGGGTCACGCGTGGAGGTACGGGGTCTGCCTTCTCGCGCCGCCGGCCTGGCGATGCCGCGATGATCAGTAGGTCTTGACCGGGGCAGTCAGCGCGCGCAGCCAGGCCCGATCGTCGCCGGGCTTGCGCCGGACCTTGTCGACCCGGACCCAGTACAGGACGCCGCGCTTGAGCTGCCAGCGCTCGTCGTCCTGGCGCAGGTCGTGACCACCGTAGCTGTCGCGCTCGCCGGGCAGGGTCAAGACCGCGGCCGGCGTGCTGAACGAGTTGTCGCCGACCAGCCAGCCGTCGCCGGGCCGCTTCGGCGCCCGGATCACGCCGAACGTCATGACGCCGCCGTCCTTGGGCCGCGACGCGATCCGGTAGCCCGACGGCGGTGGCGCGATCGCGACCACCAGCCCGGGCGGCGTCGGCGGATCGACGGCGGGCGCGGGCCCGGCGCCCTTGAGCGTGGTCATCGAGTCGACCGCCCAGTACCAGCGCCGCTGGCTGTCGAGGCTCCAGGCCCCGCGTACCGCGATCCGCGTGCCCTCGGCCGGGACCTCGCCGGTCAGCGCCAGCCGGACGGCGAGCGCGCCGTTGCCGTCGGTCTCGTCGATCAGCCAGCGGACCACGCCGCGCGCGCCCGGGGCGATCGCCTCGGGGCCGAGCCGGCCGACCAGCACGCCCTGCTGCTTGCGCCGCAACAGGAAGCGATCGCGCTCGACCACGGCGTGCCAGGGCGCCAGGGCTCCCGGGACCTCGACGCCGTCGTCGTCGCTGTCGTCGTCGCCACCGCGACCGGCGTCCGAGCCCGAGCCCGAGCCGACCGCGACCGGCGCCGCGGTGGCATCGCCGCCGCCGTCCTTGGCCGAACCGACCTCGGTCCGCGCCCGCCCGGTCTCGTGGCGATCGCCGCACCCGGCGATGCCGACGAGCGCGAGCGCCAGCGCGCCGGCGAGCCGTGAGGGCCGCACGCGACGAGATCAGCCCGCGGCCAGGGCCCGGGCGGCGTTGAGCGCGCGCGGGAAGCCCAGCGGCGTGGCCTTGAGCTGGAGGATCAGGAAGTCGCCCTCGGTGGTGATGCCGGTGACGTTGACCACCGGCGTCAGCGCCTCGAGCACCCGGCGGACCCGCTCGTTCTGCCGGACCTTGGGGTTGCGCATGATGTCGATGACCACGATGTCGTCGGAGGCCTCGACCAGGACGTCGGGCTTCTTGGGCATGAACTTGACGAAGTTGCCGGGCTTCGACAGGTCGAGCGCGCCGCTCTTGAGCAGGGCCGCGACCGGGGTCTGCGACTCGCCGAGCAGCTTGAGCTCGACGTTGGCCAGCCGGATCTTGACCTTGAGCGACTCGGGCCCGACATCGAGCTGCTCGATCTTCATCGACGCCGAGGCCCGGACCGTGGTGCCCATGAGATCGATGGTGGCGCCGACCGCGATCGCCGGCGGCCGGGCCATCACGGTGACGTCCTGCGGCGCCTTCTTGCCGGGCGGCGACGACGCGATGAACCAGCGCACGGCGTCGAGCGGGACGGCGATCCGCATCCCCAGGGCATGGCGAGCCATGCCGAGCATGGTGCCGGGATTCTTGACCATGAAGCGGCCCGCCGAACGGAGGGCAGCACGGATGGGGAGCGCCATCCGGGCAGCTTATACCCGGGCGACCCGGGCGCCAGCGAGCGGGCGACGATTCCGGGCGCCCGGCGCGGTCAGATCCGCTCGATGATGGTCGCGATGCCCATGCCGCCGCCGATGCACAGCGTGATGAGGGCGGTGGCCTGGCCGGTCCGCTCCAGCTCGTCGAGCGCGGTGCCGAGCAGGATGGCGCCGGTCGCGCCCAGCGGGTGACCGAGCGCGATCGCGCCGCCGTTGACGTTGATGCGGGCCGGGTCGATGCCGAGCGCGCGCGCGGTCTGCAGCGGCACCACCGCGAAGGCCTCGTTGATCTCCCACAGATCGATGTCGCCGACCTTCATGCCGGCGCGGGCCAGGGCCTTGGCCGACGCCGGAGCGGGCGCGGTCAGCATGATCACCGGCTCGGCGCCGGCGGTCGAGGTCGCGCGGATGCGGGCGCGGGGCTTGAGCCCGGCCTTCGCGCCCCACTCGGCGGTGCCCATGAGCACGGTGGCCGCGCCGTCGACGATGCCGCTGGAGTTGCCGGCGGTGTGGACGTGCTCGATCGCCTTGGTGTCGACGTAGCGCGACAGCGCCAGCGCGTCGACGGTCTCGCCGTTCGGGCCCATCGGAGTCACGCCCATTTGCAAGAAGGCCGGGGCCAGCGCGGCCAGCGACTCGCGGGTGGTGTCGGGCCGCGGGTGCTCGTCGCGATCCAGCGCGAGCGAGCCGTCGTCGTTCTTGAACGCGAACAGCGAACGGGCGAACCGCCGCTCCTCGATCGCGCGGGCCGCCTTCTGCTGGCTCGCGAGCGCGAAGCCGTCGACGTCGGCGCGGCTGAAGCCCTCGCGGGTCGCGATCAGGTCGGCCGAGATGCCCTGCGGCACCATGAACAGCCGCTTGCGCAGCTTCTCGTTGAGGCCGTCGAGCATCGAGCCGTCGGAGCCCATCGGCACCCGCGACATCGACTCGACGCCGCCGCCGATGCCGCCGTCGATGAAGCCGGCGCCGATCTTGGCCGCGATCGAGTTGACCGCCTCGAGGCCCGAGCCGCAGAAGCGGTTGATCGTGAAGCCGGTGACGTCATCGGGCCACTGCGCGGCGATCAGCGCGTTGCGGGCGATGCACGAGCCCTGCTCCTTGACCTGGGTCACGCAGCCCATGGCGACGTCGTCGACCAGGTGCTTGTCGAGGTGCAGGCGCTCGGCCAGATGGTTGAGCGTCTGGGCCAGCACCTCTTGCGGGTGGTGCGCCGAGAGCCCGCCCTTGCCAGCCTTGCCGCGACCGCGGGGCGTACGAACTGCGTCGAAGATGAAGACGTCGGCCATCGGGATTCTCCAGGGGTTGGTGCGGTCTCCGCCGGCGGCGCGGATCGCGTTTGCCGGACCATGCCTCGCCCCGCCCCCGCTGGCAACGCCCCACTCCTTGCGCGTTCTTGCTTCCGCCCCGCCCCCCGCCTAAGGTCGCCGAAGGTCGGGCCAGGCGCACCGCGCCCCCAGCCCGATGATCAAGCGCATCCAGATCGAGAACTACAAGTCGATCCGCAAGTGCAAGCCCGCCGCGATGCCGGCGCCGGGGCAGTGATCGCCCCGCGGTTGGTCCTGGTCCGTCGCGGTGATCCGGGCTGCTGGTCAGGCGCAAGCGGGTCGGCGCGGCGTCGCGGTAGCCGCGCTCGCGGGTCGGGTGCGGATCCAGCTCGCGCACCCCCACGCCGACGACCGCGATCCGGTCCTCGACGCTGAGGGCGGCTTCGCGGACCCGGACGAGGTCTCCGGATCCCAGGGCGACGCGGCCCAGCCCGACGAGCCATGCGTGGGCGGTGGGCTGGTCGGGGCCGACCTCGACGATCCGCAACCCGGCCTCGCGATCGATCGCGAGCTCGGCGCCGTCGGGGTCGACCCGCGCGCGCCCGGTGTCGTCCTCGAGCGTGAAGGGCATGCGACCGGAGGACGCGCAGAAGCCCCAGCGCTCGCCCTGCTTCGTGCGCTCGATCGAGATCTCGACGGTCCAGTACGCGCACCGCCGACCCGTGATCGGCGCGATCAGCAGCGGGTCGCCGACCAGTCGACCGACCACGCAGGTGGCGCGCCCATCGCCGGCGGCGGCGATCGACGACCGGGTGGCGCCGCGGAGGCCGCGCCTGCGCCGGCGCCGCCCCAGGGTGGTCGCGAGGCCGGCCGCGATCACCGACCACACCATCGCGATCTCGAACACGCCTGGCACGGGTGGAGCGTATCGATCGCACGAGCGTGGCGCCAGGACCGCGCGGGCGGTCGCTCAGGTCGACGGCAGGGTCGCCTGCAGGGCGCCGCGGTCGAAGACCCAGAGGTTGCCGGGCACGCCCTGGATCCAGGCCTCGTCGCGGGTCAGCGGCATGGTCGCGACCACCGCCACCCGGTCGCGCGCGCTGGTGACCTCGGCGAAGTCGACCGCGATGTCGTCGTCGGCGAGGGTCGCCTTCTTGAACGGCGCCTTGCGGATGAGGTAGTGCAGCCGGGTCGCGCAGCGGGCGAACAGGTGGCGGCCGTCACCGAGCAGGAAGTTGAAGGTGCCGTCGCGGCCGAGCGCGCCGCCGAGCTCGGCCACCGCCTGCCACAGCTCGCGCGGCCGCCGTGGGTAGCGCGGGAAGCGCTGGGCCAGGCCCTCGAGCAACACGCAGAACGCGTGCTCGCTGTCGGTGGTGCCGATCGGCTGGAACCGCCCGAGCGGCGCGCGGCGGACCCGGCGCACGGTGCCGTTGTGCGCAAACGTGAACGACCGGCCCCACAGCTCCCGCACGAAGGGATGGGTGTTGGCCAGGCAGACCGGGCCGCGGGTCCGCTTGCGGACGTGGGCGATGGCCAGCAGCGTCTTGATCGGGTTCTTGCGCACGTAGCTGGCCAGCGGCGAGCTGGCGGCCGCGGCCGGCTCGAGGAACGTCCGCACCGCCGGCCCGTCGTACAGGGCCAGGCCCCAGCCGTCGGCGTGCGGCCCCTTCGCGCCACCGCGCAGCGCCAGCCCCGAGAACGAGAACACGATGTCCGTGGGGACGTTGCACTCCATGCCCAAGAGCTCGCACATCGCCGACGATGATAGACCGGATCCCGAGCGGGCTCCGGAGGTCAGAATCAGAGGTGGGTCGCGAGATGGTAGAGCATCAGGTAGACGATCACGCCGGTGATCGAGACGTAGAGCCAGATCGGGTAGGCCCAGCGGACCAGGCGGCGGTGGGCGTCGAACCGGCGGCGGAGCGCGAGGTAGACCGCGCGCAGCACCAGCGGCAGCGCTGCCGCGGCCATGAGCGTGTGGGTGGCCAGCAGGAGCAGGTAGAAGGTGCGATCGGCGCCGCTGCCGGGATAGTGGTGGGCGCCGGTGGTCGCGAACCGGATCACGTAGCTGACCAGGAACGTCCCCGAGATCGTGAGCGCGGTCAGCATCGCCTGGCGATGGAAGCCGAGCGCGCGGCGTCGGGCGGCCAGCCCGCCAGCGATCAGGAACACCGCGCTCGAGCCGTTGAGCACTGCGTTGAGCGCCGGATGGATGCGGTGCCAGCCCCAGCCGCTCTGGGCGACCCAGCCGGCGATCGGCACCATGACCAGCGCGACCGCAAGGCCCAGCCACGCGATGGGTTGTCCGAAGAACGGACGACCCGGCCGGCGGCCCGCCGCGAGCTCGTCGTCGATCGCGGAGCTGGCGGTCAACCCGTCAGACCCGGCCATCGATCACCATCGCGGTGAAGACGATCGGCAGGTAGACGATCGAGGCCAGGAACAGCCGGCGGGCCCAGCGCGCGTCGCCGTCCCGAAGCCCGGACAGCGCGTAGGCGGCGTAGGCCACGCCCGCGACCCCGGCGACCACCATGTAGCCCACGCCCGAGACCCCGAGCGGGTACAGGGTCAGGCTGACCGCGAGCTGGACCAGCGCGTAGCCGGCGATCTCGCGCCGGGCCGCGGGCACGCCGCGCGCGGTCGGCAACGTCACCAGCCCGGCCCGCTCGTACTCCTTGGTCCGGTACATCGCGATGGCGTGGAAGTGGGGGATCTGCCAGATGAACAGCACGCCGAACACCGCCAGCCCGCCGAGGTCGGCCCGGCCGGTCACCGCGGTCCAGCCCATCAGCGCCGGCATCGCGCCCGGCACCGCGCCGACCCAGGCCGCGAGGTGCGAGTGCTGCTTCATCGGCGTGTAGATGAGCACGTAGGTCACGAACGCGATCACCGCGAGCAGGCCGGTCAGCGGGCCGGCGGCGCCGAGGCCGAAGGTCAGGAGCGGCACCGCGATCGCGACCTGGGCCAGCCCCGCCCACAGCGCGACCATCGGCGCCAGACGGCGCGCCGGCAGCGGGCGGCTCTTGGTCCGCGCCATCAAGCAGTCGACGTCGCGCTCGAGGTACATGTTGAGCGTGTTGGCGGCGCCGACGATGAGCGCGGTGCCGAGCATCAGCACCAGCATCGCCGAGCCGGTGAGCTGGCCCGGCGCCAGGCTCATGCCGCCGGCGGCGGTCAGCAGCGCCATGATGCCGATGCGCGGCTTGACCAGCGCGATCAGGTCGGCGACCGCGATGGTGGTCGGCGCGGTCGACGCCGGCCGCGCGTCCAGGGTGGCGCTCATGGCACCACCGCCGAGCTGCCGCCGGTGCCGGCCGTCGCCCGCCGGCCCGAGCCGGTCATGACCCACATGCCGATCCAGAGGCCCCACAGCGCGGTCGCCCCGGCGAAGTGGCCGACCGCGATCGGCACTGCGCGCAGGCTGAGCACGGTGAAGATGCCGAGCGTGACCTGGCCGCAGGCCACCACCGGCGCCAGCAACGCGAGCAGCCGCAGCCGCGGCCACGAGCGCGCCCGCCGCGCGACCTGCAGCCCGGCGACGATCGTCACCAGCGCGGTGAGCACGCCGAAGCCGCGGTGGATCATGTGCAGGCGCTGCTCGAAGTGGGCCGGCCAGTAGTCGCCGGCGGTGCACGACGGCAGGTTGTCGAGACAGGCCAGGGACGCCCCGAAGTGGCGGACCAGTGCGCCGAGGAAGATCTGGGTCACCAGCACGGCCAGGGCCAGCGCGATCCAGCGCCGGCCGGTGCCGAGCTCCTGGCGCCGCGCGCGATGGCGGTTGGCCTCCTCGGGCATCGGGCCCAGGACCGGCCGGGTCAGGTACGCGATGTAGACCAGCACGCCGACGTAGCTCATGCCCAGCAGCAGGTGCGCGGTCGAGACGAACCACGGCAGCTGGTACTTGACGGTGATCATCCCCAGCGCGCCCTGCACGCACACCATCGCCAGGGCGAGCCACGGCAGGCGGCGGACGTCGCTGCGCCGGCGCAGCAGCAGCACGGTCAGGGTGATCTGCAGGAGGCCGACCGCCCAGCCCCACATCCGGTGGCCGTGCTCGAACAAGACGCCGCCGCTCATGTGCGGGACCAGGCTGCCGCGACAAGTAATCGACCACTCGCAGGCCAGGCTGGAGCCGGTCGCGTTCACTGTGCCGCCGATGACCAGCATCAGGAAGGCGAAGACGGCCGCGACCTTGGCGATGCGATGCTCGAGCATGGAAGGTTCCCAGGCCATGGGATGCCCTGGGACACGAGCACGTACCACGACCGTCCGAGATCGCGAACCGCGACCGCGACGCGTGCGACAAATTGCCGCCAGCGGCCCCGGCACCCAGCTCGATCGCGACCGCTCGCCGACGGCTGGGTCGACCCGATCCCCCTGCCATCACGGGCGGTTGCCGCCGAGTTGCGGTCAGCGGCGATTGCCCGCGCAACCCCGGCAAGGCTACATTGAGGGTTCGCGGCCCACGATGATCCCCCCGCCCTGGGTGGAAAACACCCAACTCGGCGCCCTGCGCGCCGACGACCTCATGCGGCCCGACCTGATCGTCCGATCGGGTCGATATCTGTACCGCACCCTCGGGATCCATCTCGCGTCGGGCGGCATGGGCACCGTGTGCGAGATGGAGCGCCGGCTCGATGGCCAGGGCATCGTCGAGCAGGTGGTCGGCAAGACCTTCCAGGCCAGCTATCTCCAGCAGATCCGCTCGGACGAGGTCACCCGCCGCGACCACCACATCAACCTGGCGGCGCAGGCGCGGATCGCCGCCCTATCGCACCCGGGCCTGCTGCCGATCTACGCCGCCGCGCCGATCGCCGACAACTACCTGTTCGTCACCCCGCGCATGGGCCCGACCCTGCTCGAGGCCATCAGCCGGCACCAGCTCACCGCCCGGGCCCGCACCCTGCTGCTCATGCAGGCGCTCGACGCGCTCGGCCACCTGCACGACACCCGGCTGCTCCACCGCGACTTCACGCTGCGCAACATCCTCCTCGACGACCGGTGCGCGGTCGCCTACCTGTTCGACTTCGATCTCACGCTGTCGCTCGACGACGTCCACGGCGGCACCTACGCCAGCCACTACCGCGGCCGCATCTTCGGCTCGCCCGGCTACTCGGTGCCGCCCGAGATCATCGACACCGGCCTGGCCGAGCTGCCCGTGGCACCGACCATGGACATCTTCGCGGTCGGCGGCGCGCTGCACGCCCTGTTCACCGACCAGCTGCCCTACGGCAAGAACGACGACATGTGGGGCCTGCTGCTGCGCATCGGCGACGGCATCGTCATCGACGGGGTGAGCCGGGTCCACTACCCCGACACGGTGCCGCGCGCGCTGCGGCCGGTGATCGAGCGCTGCCTCGAGCGCGACCCGTCACACCGCTACCAGAAGGTGGCGTCGATCATCGCCGATCTGCGGCAGGTGCTGCCCGAGCTCGACGACGCCGAGGTCGACGCCAAGTTCTTCGCGTCGGCGACGATCGGCGCGCCGGTGCTCGATCGCGCGGCCCGCCTGCAGTCGGTGTTCAACCGCCGCCGCGACGACGCGGTGACCCGGTCGCAGGTCGAGCTGGCCGAGGCCGCGCTGTACACGTGGGGCTACGAGCTGCAGAAGTCGCTGGGCCGGGTCAAGGGCCACCCGATCTACGTGGCCGACCCGCGGGTCGATCTGCTGGCCGCCGGCCAGTTCCCCGACGCCAACACCTTCCCCAAGCTGGTGACGGTGATCGACCTCCACCAGCTCGCCGCTCCGCGCGCGCTGGTCGACGCCTGGACCCAGGTGTACTTGCCGACCCTGAAGAAGGTCCGGCGCGGCCTGATGACGACCTTGCACAAGGTCATCCTCGACACCGACACCGGGTCGCTGCTGCTGTTCTCCGAGTTCATCGACGACCCGCGCTTCGGCAGCCAGCTCACCGAGGTCGACCTGCACATCGACGGCGCGCTCGCGCTGGCGTTCCTGGTGGTCCGCCAGGTCGCGCTCCTGCACGAGAACGGCATGGCCCACAACAACGTCCACGCCGGCGCGCTGGCGTTCAAGGCCGCGCCCGAGGTCCAGATGGTCCAGCCGGCGATGATCGGCCTGGTGTCGCCGTCGCTCGAGCCCGAGGCCATGGCCGGCGACGTCCGCGCGCTGGCGGGGCTGGTGCTGGCCTGGCTGCGACCGAGCCGGATCCAGCAG
>JAYVSF010000075.1:0-5045 GCA_043775605.1 Myxococcales bacterium | reverse complement strand
CGCCGAGGTGGTCGAGGAGACCGAATGAGCTCTGACCCGCCGACCCCGATTTCGTCCTGACTAGTTCCTGGCTTCCGCCCCCCGCGACCCCTGAAGTCCTGGAGATCGACATGGCTGACGCACCTCAGAACGGCTACAAGCGCATCAACTTCTTCAAGGGGTTCCTGACCACCGAGAAGGACTGGAACGACGCGGAGAAGTACCACATCGACAAGCGGATGGTTCACAACCGCCTGTTCCACTCGCCCGGCGTGGCGATGGGCTACAGCGGTGACCTCCGGGCGGGGGCGCGCGCCCGCGGCGATCTGTCCGTCGAGATCCAGCCCGGCTACGCGATCGACGGCATGGGCCACGACCTCATGCTGTTCGACGCCCAGATCAAGAACATCAACCTCGAAGAGTTCCGGCTGCCGCAGACGGTCTACATCGTCCTGCGCTTCTACGAGGAGCTCACCGACTTCATCGCCTACAAGGAGAACCTCGAGTACAAGGGCCACCGTCGGGTGCTCGAGACCTGCAAGATCGAGGTCTCGCAGACCGAGCCCGACATCAACCGCGAGGTCGAGCTCGGCCGCATCTACCTCGAGAAGGGCGTCAACCGCATCCGCGACGCGCGCGACGCGGCCGACCCCAAGGCCAACGAGATCGATCTCCGGTTCGTGCCCAAGGCCGGCCGGGCCGGCTCGTTCATGGAGCCGGTCGCCCGCCTCCGTCTCGAGAAGCTGTTCTGGCAGATGCGCAAGGGCGCGCTCGACTACGCGCGCCGCGGCATCTTCGCCGCGACCAACGTGGTGCAGTGCTGCAACACGATGCTCATGCTCGAAGCCTCGAACATGGTCGATATGCGCAACATATTCGACCTGTTCTACCTGCTGATCGAGTCGTACGGCGAGATGTCACTCGACGTCGACGCCCACCACCCGCAGATCGCCCAGAAGAAGGAGTTCTCGGAGTTCCGGCGCCACGTCGAGATCCTCCGCGGCCTCCTGGCCGAGGGTAAGGTCAACGCCGAGGCCTTCACCAACATGATGGCCTACGCGTCGAAGGCCAACGAGATCGCCGCCTCGGCGATCGCCGGCGAGAAGCTCCTGGTCGAGGTCAAGGAGGAGAAGAAGTCCGACGCGCCCAAGCAGGCGACGCTCAACGATTGGGAGGCCGTCAAGGTCATGCCCAACCCGAAGGACTCGATGGATCTCGAGGGGCTCACCTGGATCCTCGTCGACGAGATCAAGATCCTCGACACCGACTCCGAGACCAAGCACGCGTTCAACATCAAGGACGCGCGCGACAGCTACCGGTCGCGCCAGAAGCTGAAGTACCCGGACGGCACCGTGATCGAGGGCACCGGCCGCGCCCACGTCGGCGGCTACGCCGAGTACAAGATCATGAACGTCGTCCCCGGCCGCCCGGTCGTGGTGCTGCGCCGCATGGACTACGTCTACGGCGACTACGAGCTCGAGCTGACGGTCAACAACAAGGTGGTCGGCGTGGTCAAGTGCGACGGCACCGACCGCGTCCACCGCTGGCGCAACTGGCCGGCGATGAT
This sequence comes from Myxococcales bacterium, assembly GCA_043775605.1. GTDB lineage: Bacteria > Myxococcota_A > Polyangia > Haliangiales > Haliangiaceae > UBA2376. Next base: position 3,499 of record JAYVSF010000075.1, on the reverse strand, counting down.
CCCGGCCGAGGCGGTCACCGACTCGACGCTCACCATCAAGATGAGCGCGATGACCGCGGGCCGCGACGTGAACATGTTCCACATCTGGGTCTACCAGCCCAAGTGACCCCCGCGAGCGGGGCGTCCGGGTAACCCTCGGGCGGCCTCGGCGGGGCTTGCATGCGAGCCTGCCGGACGGGGGGGAGGCGGTTCGGGGGTGGCGGTGGCGGCGGGAGGATGGTGATCGCTGCGGTTGGTAGCGATCGGCAACGGATCGACCGCGCGGGCTTGCGCCTGGAGCCCCGCGGTGGTGATAAGATGGATCACAGACGGGACCGGGCCCGTCATTGCGGAGCCACACGCGACCATGTTCTGGCAGAAACTAGATCCACTGTTCGCGCCGTTCCGCGCGATCCGTAACAAGATCACCGGCGTCAAGATGGTGAAGGGGTCTGTCCAGACGGACATGGCCCGGTTCAAGCAGCTTGGTGATCAGGGCAAGGCGGCGGCGGGGCAGGGGCAGAAGTTCGCCGGTCAGGCCCAAGGTGCGGCCGGCCAGGTACAGGGCGCCGCCGCTGGGGCCCAACAACAAGTGCAAGGAGCACAAGGGTTCATGCAACCAGGACAGCCAGGCGCCCCGGGCGGCGCCCCCGCCACGATCAATCCGAACCCGCCCATCGTGACCAAGGGCATGTGGTTCTGGACCAAGAAGTTCTGTACCCAGTGCGAGAAGCAACTGGACAAGAACTGGTTCCAGTGCCCGTACTGCGCACAGGCTGCCCAGGAGCAGGCTGCGCTCGCCGCCAAGGCCAAGGTCCCGATGAAGACCCAGGCCTTCATGATCGGCGGCGGCCTCAGCGCCGGCGGTGGCGGTGGCGCCGGACCGTCGGGCATGAGCTCGGGTGGCATGCAGATGATCGGCTGGCTGGTCCCGCTCGCCGGCGCGCAGCGCGGTGAGCTGTACACGCTCGGCTCGGCGACCACGATCGGCACCGACCCCGCGTCGTGCAACCTGATCCTCGGCCAGGGTCAGTTCGTGTCGTCCAAGCATGCCGAGATCAAGGTCGAGGCCGGCTGCTGGATGCTCAAGGACATCGGCTCGACCAACGGCGCCTACGTCAACGACAAGCGGGTCGAGAAGCAAGAGATCATGGACAACGACCTGGTCAAGTTCGGCCAGTGCCTGTGCAGGTTCAAGAGCCTATGACCCGGCGCTTCTCGACGTCCTGGCGCGCGGTGACCAGGGTCGCCGCGGTCGCATCGATCGTGATGCTCGCAGCCCTCGGGCTCGCCGCGCGCACGGCCCATGCCCAGGACATCACCTGGACGGCGGAGACGGTACCGCCCGAGCCGAACGAGAAGGTCAAGAACCCGCCGCCGTCGGTGCGGGTCCGGGTCGTCGGCGAGGTCGCGCCCAAGCAGGAGGAACTCGCCGGCTACCTGCTCAAGCAGGCCGACGCCAAGCCGCCGATGGGCGGGGTCAAGCCGATCAAGGTCGTCCCCTACCACAAGTCGGCCGAGAGCCTGGCGATCTTGGTTCTGGTCGAGGGCCACGAGTACTACTTCGGCAACGACAAGTACAAGGAGCCGGCCAAGCCCAATCCGACCTGCCCCGAGTGCCCCGTCGAGGTGGTCTCGATCACCGGCGGCGTCTACGAGGTCATCAAGCTGGCGCTCGACGCCCCCGGCGGCGACAGCCCCGACGAGATCCCGTCGACGATCTCGCGCGCCGGCCCGCCCGGATCGAGGGGCGCGCTGATCGTCTACGGCACCGGCTTCGACGTCCGCCAGCCGATGGGCAACCTGTCCGACCTGACCGGCGACAAGCTCGGCGAGCAGGAGCGGCAGAAGAACAACGTGACCCGCGATCTCCTCGCCGGTCTGCGCGAGTCGCTGTCGCAGCTCAAGGCCGCGTCGGCGAGCCGCAAGGTCCTGTTCGTGATCAGCGACGGCGTCGATCCGTCGTCGACTCCCGACGATTTCAAGGCCCTGAAGAAGGACTTCGAGGCCGCCAAGATCGAGGTCTTCCCCCTGTCCTTGCAGTCGGTGTCCGAGTACATCGGCGACGCGAAGCCGGTGATCGCGGGAGGGTTCAACAACCTCAAGAGCCTCGGCCCGGCCAAGGCCGCCAAGGACGCCAAGGAGCTGCAGTCGGCGATCGCGAACGTGGTCACCAACGTGATCAACGCGCGCTACTGGCTGTACTTCCCGGGCCAGATCGTCGACGCCAAGACCCACCTCAAGACCGGCTTCCAGTGGGACGAGAAGGAGCACGAACTCGTGCTCAAGAAGGGCGAGGAGGAGTTCGAGCAGCACGTCACCCTGATGATGGCGCCCAAGTACGGCAGCACCCCGAAGAAGAGCATGTGGTGGCTGTGGCTCGCGATCCCCGGCGGCCTGCTGGCGATCGTGGCCGCCGTGCTCCTGCTCGGTGGCAAGAAAGAGCAGCCGGCGGCGCCGCCGCAGATGGTCCAGGCTCCCGGGCCGGCCCTCGAGGCACCGCGGGCGATCCAGCCGGCCATGGGTGGTGGCAACAAGACGATGGCGATCAACCTGTCGACCGGCGACGGCATCCCCGTCGTCGGCTGGCTGGTGCCGATCAACGGCCCGCAGGCCTTCAAGACGTTCAAGCTGCTGTCGGGTGTCACCAGGGTCGGCAACGTGCCGGGCGCGCACATCATGTTCGATGACGCGTTCATGAGCGCGGAGCACGCCAACATCGTCATGACGCCGAACGGCTTCACGCTGGCGGACAACAACGCCACCAACGGCACGTTCGTCAACGAGAAGCGCATGACCGGCCGCCACGAGCTCGTCGACAACGACATGGTCATGTTCGGCAAGACCAGCTGCAAGTTCAAGACGATCGTCGGTCTGGGTTAGTCCGAGTCCGCGCGTCGTCGACGAGGTGATTGAGGTTCCATGGCCACCGGGGTGCTCGTCGTCATCGTGGTGGGGTCGGTGGTGGCCGCGGTGGTGCTCCTGTGGGTCATCACCCGCAAGAAGGCTGCCGAGCAGCGGGCGTGTCCGCGCTGTCGGCAGCGCATGTTGCCGACCTGGACCCAGTGCATGTTCTGCGGCTGGGCGCCGGTCGCGCGGCTCGACTTCATCCTCGGGCCGCTGGCCGGACACAGCGTCGATCTGTCGAGCGACGTGACCACCATCGGCTCGGTGGCGGGCAACACGATCGTGCTGGCTGACCCCGCGGTGTCGCGCAAGCACGCCGGCATCCGCCGCTTCGACGGCTACTACGAGCTGGCCGACCTGGGCTCGACCAACGGCATCTACGTCAACGGCCACCGCGTCCCCAAGAGGACGCTGGAGGAGGCCGACGTGATCCGGGTCGGCAACAGCGAGCTGATCTTCCGCCGCGCCTGAGAGTTTGTGAAACAAACTCGTTTCCGTACAGGCGCTGCCGACGTTCCTCGTCGGTGAGCCGATCAACCAGAGGCTGGGAATCTGCAAAGATTCACAGTCTCTGATGCCCCGAGCGCAGCTCGGGCCGGGGTTGAATGTCGAG
>JAYVSF010000074.1:0-31765 GCA_043775605.1 Myxococcales bacterium | reverse complement strand
GTTGGTGAGGATGCCGGCGTCGGGCGCGAACGAGGTGCAGTGCTCGAGCATGAAGGCCGCGACCTCGACGACGATCAGGCCGCCGGCGACGTTGGCCGGATGATCGACGACGTCGATCATGGGCATGTTGCCGAGGTTGCCGCCGCAGAACGACGGCCGGCCCGAGGCCGCGCACAGGGCGCCGGCCAGCGCGGTGGTGGTCGACTTGCCATTGGTGCCGGTGATCGCGAGGACCCGCGCGCCCGGCACCAGGCAGCGGAACGCCAGCTCGATCTCGGCGATGATCTCGACCCCGGCGGCGCGGGCGGCGGCCAGCTCGCGCAGGTCGGGCACGCCCGGCGACATCACCACCAGGTCGGCGCCGGTGAACGAGGCGACGTCGTGGCCGCCGAGCTCGTAGGTCAGCGGCAGGCCGGCGAGCTGGGCCAGCGGCTCGGCCAGCTTGTCGGCCGGCTTGGCGTCCGTGACGGTGACCTGCGCGCCGTGGCGCTGACAGAACCGGGCGGTGGCAACGCCGGTCTGGGCCAGGCCGACCACCACCACCTTCTTGCCGGTGAGGTTCATGGCGCGCGACTTTCGGCTGCTAGCGCAGCTTGAGGGTGCCGACCGCGAGCAGGCCGAGGACGATCGAGATCAGCCAGAAGCGGACGATGATCTTCGGCTCCTCCCAGCCCTTGAGCTCGTAGTGGTGATGGATCGGCGCCATCCGGAACACCCGCTTGCCGCGGGTCTTGAACGAGCCGACCTGGATGATCACCGACAGGGCCTCGACCAGGAACAGGCCGCCGACCACGGTCAGGGTCAGCTCGTTCTTGGTCAGCACCGCCAGCATGCCGATCGCGCCGCCCAGGGACAGCGAGCCGACGTCGCCCATGAACACACTGGCCGGGTAGGTGTTGTACCAGAGGAAGCCGACCCCGGCTCCGAACAGCGCGGCGCAGAACACCGCCAGCTCGACCGCGCCCGGGATGTGGGCGACGTGCAGGTACTGGGCGATCGTCTCCTCGCCGCCGGTCTTGGTCAGGATCGTGGTCTCGACCCCGGCGATGTACGCGAACAAGAGGAACGTGGCGGCGTTGATGATCGACGGGCCGATCGCGAGGCCGTCGAGGCCGTCGGTGAGGTTCACCGCGTTGGCGGTGCCGACCACGATGAACGACCCGAACACGATGTACAGCCACGACGACAGGGTCGGCGAGACCTCGTAGAAGTTGGTGAACGGCAGCTGCAGCTCGTGGCGCAGCTCGGGCGGCATGGTGTCGGACATGAACAGGTACGACATCGCGGCGACGGCGATCGCGAACTCGAGCAGCAGGCGGACCTTGCCCGACGTGCCCTTGGTGTTGCGCTTGGTGACCTTGGCGTAGTCGTCGGCGAAGCCGATCGCGCCGAACAGCACGGTCACCATCAACGCCAGCAACACCAGGCGGTTCGACAGGTCGCACCACAAGAGCGTCGACACCACCACGCAGAACAGGATCAGCGCGCCGCCCATCGTCGGCGTGCCGGCCTTCTTCTTGTGGGTCTGGGGCCCGTCGTCGCGGATCTGCTGGCCGATCTGGCGGGCCCGCAGGCGATCGATGAACCACGGGCCGATCGCGAACGACATCAGGAGCGCGGTGATGGCCGCGGCCAGGATGCGCATCGACGGGTAGCGGAAGACCCGCATCCACGACAGCGCGTCGTACTTCGAGAGGACGTTGAAGAAGAGGTAGAGCAGCATGTTGATCGATGGGTGAACGCGCGCGTGCGCGCGCTTAGACCGCGAGCTCCTTCATGGCGGCGATCACGCGCTCGAGGCGCATGCCGCGCGAGGCCTTGACCAGCACCCAGTCGCCCGGCTCGGTGGCGGCCAGGACCTGGCGGGCCGCGGTCACCGGATCGTCGGTGGTCCAGGCGTGGGCCGGGACGCCGGTGGCGGCCGCGACCCGGTCCTTGTGCTCGCCGAGCGCGACCACGGCGATGGCGAGCTGGCCGAGCAGCCGGCCGAGGTCGGTGTGGGCGCCGGCGGCGTGGGCGCCGAGCTCGAGCATGTCGCCGACCACGGCCAGCGCGCGGGCCCCACCGCCGGCGTCGCGCAGCTCGGCGAGCGTGGTCAGGGCCGCGGTCATCGACGCCGGGTTGGCGTTGTAGCAGTCGACGATCACGTGGCGGCCGCCGATCTCGACGACCTCGCCGCGCATCGACGGCGGCCGGGTCCGGGCCAGGCCGGCAAGCGCGACGTCGAGGTCGACTCCGGCGGCGACGGCGCAGGCCAGGGCGCAGGTCGCGTCGATCGCGGCGTGGCGGCCGAGCAGCGCGAGGTGCAGCGCGCGGCGGGCGCCGTGGGCGAGGAGCACCAGGTCGGCGCCGTCGAGGCCGGTCGGGCGGTAGCTCACCAGGCGGACGTCGGCGGCGTCGACCTCGCCGAAGGTGACCAGGCGAGCGTCGGGGGCGTGGCGGCGGGCGTGCTCGAGCAGGCGGGCGTCGTCGGCGGGCGCGACCGCGACGCCGTCGGGCGCGAGGCCGAGGTAGATCTCGCCCTTCGCGGCGGCGATGGCGTCGGTCGAGCCCAGCAGCTCGATGTGGGCGGTGCCGGCGTTGACCACCGCGGCGACGTCGGGGCGGACCAGGCGGGTCAGGTACTCGATCTGGCCGGCGCCGCGCATGCCGAGCTCGACCGCGGCGTAGCGGTGGTGGGCGCGGAGCCCGAGCAGGGTCATCGGCACGCCGGTCTCGTTGTTGAGCGAGCCGGCGGCGGCGTGGGTGGCGCCGGCGGCCGCCAGCGCGGCCCGGGTCAGCTCCTTGGTCGTGGTCTTGCCGGCCGAGCCGGTGATCGCGACCAGCCGGTGCGCGGGATCGCCGGCGGCCCAGCTCGACCGGCGGGCGGCGCCCATGCGACCGAGCGCGAGGGTGGTGTCGTCGACCTCGACCGCGGCCACGCCGGCCGGGGCCCGACCCCACTCGACCATCACCGCGGTGGCGCCGGCGGCGACCGCCTGGTCGAGGAAGTCGTGGCCGTCGAGGCGCTGGCCGCGGATCGCGACGTAGAGATCGCCGGGGGCGGCGCGGCGGCCGTCGATGATCACCCGGGTCATGGCGATCGCGCCGGCGTCGGTGGGGCCGACCACCGTGCCGCCGGTGATCACCGCGGCCTCGGTCAGGGTCCGGTGCGGGCGCAGCGCGGCGGCGGCGGCGGCCTCCTCGCGGTCGTCGAAGTGGATCTTGCTGGTGCCGAGGATCTGGTAGTCCTCGTGGCCCTTGCCGGCGATGACCACGATGTCGCCGGGGGTGGCCTCGGCGATCGCGGCGCGGATCGCGGTCCGGCGATCGACGTCGACGTAGAACGGGTCGGGCACCGCCGGCAGGATCATGTCGAGGATGGCCTGGGGCTGCTCGGTGCGCGGGTTGTCGCTGGTGACGATCGCGAGGTCGGCCCTGGCCGCGACCACCGCGCCCATCTTCGGCCGCTTGGTCGGATCGCGATCGCCGCCGCAGCCGAACACGCAGATCAGGCGGCGCCGGGTCAGCGGCCGCAGCGCGCCGAGCACGTTGTCGAGGGCATCGGGGGTGTGGGCGTAGTCGACCAGGAGGTCGAGGCCGGCATGGTTGGCGACCCGCTCGACCCGGCCGGGCACGCCGGGGAGGGCTGCGACCCCGCGGGCGATGGCGTCGTGGGCCAGGCCGAGGGCCTCGCCGATGCCGACCGCGAGCGCGATGTTGGCGACGTTGTAGTGGCCGAGCAGCGGGCGCGAGGTGACCGCGAGCTCCCCCCGCGGGGTCCGGATCCGGGCCTCGATGCCGGCGACCGTCGACGAGAAGCTGACGACCGCGATCTCGGCGGCCCGCTGCGACGGCCGCAGCTCGCCGGCCGCGTCGCCGTCGGCGATCGCGCACGACACCCGCAGCACCGGGTGGCCGGTGGCGGCGGCGACCGCGGCCATGCCGTCGCCCGCGGGATCATCGACGTTGACGACCGCGATCCCGCCGGGCGCGAGGTGATCGCGGAACAGGAGCTGCTTGGCGTCGCGATAGGCCGCCATCGTGCCGTGGACGTCGAGGTGATCCTGGGTGAGGTTGGAGAACGCGGCGACCCGGAAGTCGACGCCGCCGAGCCGGCCCATGTCGAGCGCGGCCGACGACACCTCCATGACGCCGTGATCGCAGCCGGCGTCGGCCATCTGGCCGAAGGTGGCGTGCAGGACCTCGGGGGTGGGCGTGGTGTACGGCGCGTCGACGGTGTGCCCGGCCCACCGGTACGACACGGTGCCGATGACCCCGGGCGTGCCGCCGGCGGCGGCGACGATGCTCTCGACCAGGTAGGTGGTGGTGGTCTTGCCGTTGGTGCCGGTGATGCCGACCAGGGTCAGGCGGCGGGCGGGCTCGCCGGCGGCGTGGCCGATCAGGCAGCCGAGGGCGCGGGCGCCGTCGGGCACGACGAGCTGCGGCACGGTCAGGCCGGGTTGCTCGCGCTCGACGGCGATGGCAGCCGCGCCGGCGGCGACGGCCTGGGCGACGAAGGCGTGGCCATCGCTGCGGCGGCCGCGGACCGCGACGAACAGCGCGCCGGCGGCGACCGTGCGCGAGTCGGCGGTGACGGCGCCGATCTCGAGATCGACGCCCGCGCCGGCCCCGACCACGCGGGCCCCTGGCACGCTCGCGGCGAGGTCGGACAGCTTCATGCGGGGCACACCTGTCGAACGCCGAGACTCCCCGATTTCGTCCACCGGGGCAAGTTTGCGTAGGCCCATGTCAGCGACGGTTCCCGCCGGAGTTCCACGGTAAAAGGGAGGCTCCAGCCATGCGCCTCAACAAGTTCATCAGCGAGACCGGGCGGTGCTCGCGGCGCGAGGCCGACGAGCTGATCGCCGGCGGCCGGGTCACCCGCAACGGCCTGGTCGCCGATCTCGGCACCCAGGTCGGCGACGGCGACGAGATCCGGATCGACGGCGAGCGGATCGGCGGCGCCGGCGATCGCCCGCCGCCGGTCTACATCGCGCTCAACAAGCCGGTCGGGATCACCTGCACGACCGAGCGCCACATCGAGGGCAACATCATCGACCACGTCGATCACCCGCAGCGGATCTTCCCGATCGGCCGGCTCGACAAGGAGTCGGAGGGGCTGATCCTGCTCACCAACGACGGCGACATCGTCAACGAGGTGCTGCGGGTCGAGAATGCCCACGACAAGGAGTACGTGGTCGCGGTCGACCGCGCGATCACCGACGAGGCGCTGGCGGAGCTGGGCCGCGGGGTCCGCATCGATCCCGGCAGCCACCCGACCGGCACGACGGTGCTGACCCGGCCGTGCGCGGTGACGCGGGTCGGCGCCACGGCCTTCTCGATCGTGCTGACCCAGGGCCTCAACCGCCAGATCCGCAAGATGTGCGACGCGCTCGGCTATCAGGTGGTGGGGTTGCAGCGGGTCCGGATCATGCACATCGAGCTCGGCCACCTGAAGGTCGGGCGCTGGCGCAACCTGACCGAGGCCGAGGTCGCAGGCCTGATGGGCGACCGCCCCGTGGCCCCGCGGCCGGTGTCACCCGCCCACGCGCCGCAGCTGGTCGCGCCGCGGCCGGTGTCGAAGCCGGCCGGGCCGCCCGCGCGCAAGCCCGCCGCGCCGCGGCCGGTCGCGATCCCGTTCGGTCAGCCGGGCGGTCCCGGTGGGCCGCCGCTCGGACGGGGCGGCGGCGGTGGTCGCGGTGGCGGCGGTCGCGGTCGCGGTCACGGCCGGTAGAGATCGACGTCGCCGGGGTCGATCTCGCGAGCACCTCGCAGCCGTAGGGCATGGCCTACCCGACCGCCGCGCGCGCGCCGGGCCGCTCGCCCCTCGCCACCCAGACCTCGCGCACCGAGGCGTCCTTGAGGTGGAGGACGCGCTGGCGATCGTCGTCGGCCAGGTACGCCGCCAGGCCGTCGTCGGTCGCGAACTCGACCAGCTGCACCTCGTACGGGGGCTCGAGCGCGCCGCCGAGCATCGCCTCGGGGCCGGGGCGCAGGCGCAGCAGCAGCGCGCCGCCGTGGCGCGCCAGGATCGGCAGCACCGCGTCCTCGAACGCGCCGAACTCGGCCTCGTGGCCTGGGTGGACGTAGAAGAGCTGAGTCAGGATCACGTTGGCCGCAGGATATGCCAGGCCGCGACCTGGCGGCGGCGGTGCTACCGCCAGCCGGGGTATGGTCGGGCGTGCGCATCCTGCTGTTGACGCCGCCCATGACGCAGCTCAACACGCCGTATCCGGCGACGGCGTACCTCACCGGCTTCCTGCGGCTGCACGCGGCCCGGCTCGGGCTCGAGGTCGCGCAGGCCGATCCGGCGCTCGAGCTGGTGCTGCGGCTGTACTCGCGCGCGGGCCTCACCGCGATCGCCGAGATCCTCGACGGTCGGGCCCGAGCCGGCGGCAAGAAGCTGCGGGCGTCGATGCCGCCGGCGATCGCGCACTTCCTCGCGCACCGCGACCGCTACGTCGAGACCATCGAGCCGGTGATCCGCTTCCTGCAAGGGCGCGACGCGACCCTGGCGTTGCGCATCGCGGGCCGCGACCTCTTGCCCGAGGGCCCGCGGTTCGCGAGCCTGCAGGTCCCCGCTGGTGGCCATGGCGATGACGACGGCGATGCTGACGATCCCCTGGCCTGGGCGTTCGGCCAGCTCGCGGTCGGCGATCGCGCGAAGTACCTGGCGAGCCTGTACGTCGATGATCTCGCCGATGTCCTGCGCGAGGGCATCGATCCGCGCTTCGAGCTGTCGCGCTACGGCGAGCGGCTGGCGGCGAGCGCGCCGACCTTCGACCCGCTGGCCGAGGCGCTGGCGGCGCCGCCGACGCTGGTCGACGAGACCCTCGACGCGCTCACCCGCGAGCTCATCGCCGGCCACCGCCCCGACCTGCTCGGCCTCACCGCGCCGTTCCCCGGCAACGTCTACGGCGCGTTCCGCATCGCCCGCATCGCGAAGCAGGTCGCGCCCGCGATCCGCGTCGTGCTCGGCGGCGGCTTCGTCAACACCGAGCTGCGCCAGCTCGCCGAGCCGCGGGTGTTCGACTTCGTCGACTACGTCACGCTCGACGACGGCGAGCGGCCGCTGCTGGCGCTGATCGAGCACCTCCAGGCCGGCGGCGATCCGGCGCGCCCGCTGCTCCGCACCTACGTCCGCGAGGGCGGCGCCGTGCGCTGGCGGACCGACGACACGCTGCACGACATCCCGCTGCGCGACGCTGGCACGCCGACCTACGCCGGCCTGCCGCTCGACCGCTACCTGTCCTTGTTCGAGATGCTCAACCCGATGCACCGGCTGTGGGCCGACGGCCGCTGGAACAAGCTGACGGTGGCCCACGGCTGCTACTGGAAGAAGTGCAGCTTCTGCGACGTCTCGCTCGACTACATCAGCCGCTACGATCCGGCGTCCGCCGATCTGCTGGTCGATCGGATCGAGGCGATGATCGCCGAGACCGGCCAGACCGGGTTCCACCTCGTCGACGAGGCGGCGCCGCCGGCCGGGCTGCGGGCGCTGGCCGAGCGGTTGATCGCGCGCGGCGTCACGATCACGTGGTGGGGTAACATCCGGTTCGAGAAGACGTTCGATCTCGAGCTGTGCCAGTTGCTGGCGCGCTCGGGCTGCGTCGCGGTCTCGGGCGGGCTCGAGGCGGCGTCCGACCGGCTGCTGGCGCTGATGAAGAAGGGCGTGACCGTGGCCCAGGTCGCGCGCGTCACCCGCGCGTTCACCGAGGCCGGCATCATGGTCCACGCCTACCTGATGTACGGCTTCCCGACCGAGACCGAGCAGGAGACCGTGGACTCGCTCGAGCGGGTCCGCCAGCTGTTCGCGGCCGGCTGCGTGCAGTCGGCGTTCTGGCACCGGTTCGCGGCCACCGCCCACAGCCCGATCGGCCTGGCGCCCGATCACTTCGGCATCCGGCTGCACCGGGAGCCGAAGGTCACATTCGCGCGCAACGACCTCGGCTTCGACGATCCCACTGGCGTCGATCACGACGGGCTCGGCGCCGGGCTGCGGCGCGCGCTCTACAACTACATGCTCGGCCTCGGCTTCGACGTCGACGTCCGCACCTGGTTCGACGAGCCGGGCGGCAAGCGCAAGCGCCGGCGGCTGCCCGCTCCCGAGGTCGCGCCCGATCTGATCGAGCGGGCCCTGCGCTGAGTCGGTCCTACTCAACCGTGAACGCGCGGTCGAGCGCCAGCTCGCAGCCGCCGGCGTTGCGGAGGATGAGCGCGTAGGTCCCGGGCCGGGTGCCGGTCGGGATCATCAGCGCGGCGGTCGCGCTGATCGCCGACGCCGGCCGGATCTCGGCGACCGAGGCCACGTGCTCGACGCCGATCTGCAGGCTGAGCGAGCCGTACAGGCCGGTGCCCTTGAGGATCAGCGCGATCGTGTTGCCGGCCGGGCCGCGGTCGGGGCTGAGGCTGGTGAGCGTGAAGGGGGCGTAGGTCGTGAACCCGGCCGACAGGCGGGCCTCGGCGCCGTCGGGGTTGATCACCCGGACGTCGTGGACGATCGGCCGGTCGCCGGTCGCCGGCGCGCCCACGGCCTGATCGTGGAGGACGATCGCGCGGCGCGGGGTCAGGATCGCCTCGTTCTCGGGCGCGATCTCGATGCCCGTGGCCATGTTCTTGAGCGGGAAGTCGACGATCGCGTCGGGATCGAAGTGGTTGCCCTCGATCAGCAGGGTGACGACGCCGGTGCCGCAGGCGCCGGACGGGGTGATGCGCGCGACCTCGGGCGGCGCGAGCCGGGGGTCGGCGCACGCGGTCGCGGCGAGCAGCGGCAGGGACAGCCAGGCCAGGCGCATCGGCCGCAGTATGCGGCGGCCGGCCGGCGCGCGCTACTCGGCGCGATCGTCGATCGTGCCCGTGCCGCCGACGGTGACGCGGTCGGTGTCGTGGGCGTGGAGGCGGGCGCGGACCGCGGTGACCAGGTCGATGGTCGCGTCGGGGGTGCGGTCGCGCGCGTTGACCTCGCGCAACCACATCTCGCCATCGACGAAGAAGTTGATCCGGTTGCCGATCGCGTGGTTGCCGCTGGCGATCGTCCCGAGGTCCCACGACGACGCCCCCAGCACGTCGGCGACGTTGGGCCCGCCGTTGTCGCGGTACTCGCCGCCGAGCCGGATCACCGTGCCGGTGCCATGGGTGGTCGAGCCGTTGTCGATGTTGGAGCCGTCGCGGCCGTTGTCGCGGCCGACGCACCCGACCTCGAGGACGTGGGTGACCGCGGTGTAGGCCAGGCCATCCCAGGCGTTGGCCTCCGCGACCACGCTGAACGCCAGCACCTCGTCGGTGGCGAGCACGCTCAGCCCCTCGCCAGCGCCATAGCGAAAGGTGGTGTCGACCAGCACCAGCCGGTGGGCGCGGTTGACGTGCAGCGCCTTGTAGCCGCCCTCGAAGTCGAGGCCCTCGAGGTACACGGTCCGTGCCGGGTCGTTGATGAAGCCGTTGAGGGTCTCGGCCGGCAGCACCAGCGTGCGGTCGTCGGGCGCGCGGCCGTCGCGGGTGTGGACCGTGACCCGCGCGCCCGTCGCGGTCCAGGTCCCGGCGGTGGCGGCGACGTCGGCGACCGAGCCGCGCGCGGCCAGCCACGGGTCGAGGCCGACCGCGGCCGCGCTGTCGATGACCGCGTACGGATCGCGGGCCGCCATCGTCTGGAACACGCCAGGCCCGGCCGGGCTCGGCAGCCACGTCAGGTCGATGTCGGCGCTGGTCAGCCGGGCGCGGCCGCCCTCGGCGATCAGGTTGACGTCGTAGGCCGGTGCGGACCCGTACCAGCCGTCGTCGGCGTCGTAGGCACCCGGCGCGAGGTGGATCGTGGTCGACTCGCGGATCGCCGCGAACGCGGCGCGTAGCGAGCGCAGGGGCAGGCCCGGGGTGCCAGGCCAGGCGTCGTCGCCGGCTGGCGAGATCCAGACGTCGGCGGTGGTCGGGACCCGCAGCGTGTGGGGATCGACGTCGATCGTGTACTGGCCGCGGCGCTCGCGGTGGATCGGCCACGGCGGCGCCCACGGCAGGTCGGCCGGCGGCCGGACGATCGGGGCGGGGCGGTCGGTGGCCAGGCGCAGGCGGTAGAGCGCATCGTCGCCGTCGAGCGCGAGCCCGGCGACGTCACCCGCCGCGACCGCGGCGAAGGTCAGGCCGTGGCCGGCGGCCGCACCGCCCCGGCTGGCGCCGAGCGTGAAGGCCGTCGCGGTACTGGCGTCGCCGATCGGCACGATCGAGGTGAAGGGCGAGCGGCCGAGGTCGGACAGGAGGCGCAGGACCCCGCTCTGGCGATCGATCACGACCAGGACGTCGTGATAGCGGCCGTCGCGGTGATCGATCGGCAGGGTCGCGGTCGCGGTCCGGGTGCCGTCGCCGAGCGCGGCGCGCAGGTGACCGGTGGCGGGGTCGAGCGCGACCAGGATCGCGCCGACGCCACCGGCATCGAGCTGGCTGGCGAGCGCACCGCCGCCGGGGTCGTCAGCGAGCCGGATCGAGAGCAGCGCGGCCAGCGACCGGGTCGGGTCGAGGGCGAACGGCGGCGCGTCGGTGACCAGCGCGTCCTCGTCCGAATCGAACGTGACCGCGCGATCGTCGAGCCAGGCGCCGGGCTGGAGGTAGGCGAGCCGGCCGCGCGGCAGCAGCGAGGCGTGGCCGAGCTCGTCGGCCAGCGCACCGTCGGGCTCGTCGAGCTGCCAGGCCGCGATCCACGCGCCACGGTCGCCGAGCGCCGCCCGCAGCGCATCGGTGGTGCGGGGCCAGCTCCGGGCGAGCGGTCCCGCGTCCGGCGGCGTGACGACGATCGTGGCGTCGGTCGCGGCATCGGTGACGCCGGCATCCACCGTGGTCGCGGGGCCGTCGACCTGCTGGGCATCGGCCCCTGCGTCGCTGCCGCCGGGCCCGGCGCAGGCGGCGAGCAGGGCCAGCGAGATCAGCGGGCTACCGAGGGGGATGCGGGGGCTCACCTCGTGGATATCGGCCGCCCGCCACCGAGTTCGAGCGCCGCCGGTTTTTTGCCCCCGGCCCAGGGCAGGCGCACGATCGATCCGTGAGCCCACCCGATCGCCGCCTGTTCCGGTCGCCGTACGCCGCGCTCGCGCTCCGCCACCAGCTCGACGCCTGCCGGCGCGACGGCGGGATGGCGGCCATGGTCATCGCCGACGCGGACGGCCTGCCGGTGGCCTGCTCGGGCGATCGTGACACCTGCGACGAGCTGGCCGCGCGCCTGGCGCTCAGCGCCCGCGGCGCGGTCGCGCTCGGGCTGCCGGCCGCCGAGGGCGGTGAGGACCTGGTCACGTTCGACGTCGGTGGTCACCAGCTCCTGCTCGGCGCCGCCGGCGGCACCGAGGGCTCGCGTCACACCCAGCTCTCGCGCGGCCTCGAGGGCGCCCTCCGGATCCTTGCGGCGTAGCCCGGGCCGGATACCGCCTCGATCCATGGCAGAGTGCGCGCGTGCTGCGCTGCCTGTCCCTGATCCTGTGCGCCGCGCTGGCCAGTGCCGCCTGCGGTGATCGCGTGGCCGGCGGCCCCGGGACCGATGGGGCGGTCCGCGATGGCGCGCCGGGTCGCGACGCCGCGGTCGACGGCGCGACCACCGACGGCCCGTCCGCCGACGGCGGCTCGCTCCTCGACGGCCGGCCCTACGAGCTGTACGTGCCGACCGGCTACCGCCCGGGCACGCCGACGCCGGTGGTCCTGATGCTCCACGGCTACAGCGCCAACGCCACGCTGCAGGAGGTCTTCTTCCAGTTGCAGCCCGAGGCCGAGACCGCCGGCTTCCTCTACGTGCGGGTCAACGGCACCATCGACGGCGTCGGCAACCACTTCTGGAACGCGACCGACGCCTGCTGCAACCTCGGCCACAGCCAGGTCGATGACGTCGCGTACCTGCGGGCCGTGCTCGACGACGTCGCCGCCCGCTACACGGTCGATCCCAAGCGCGTCTTCGTGATCGGGCACTCCAACGGCGGGTTCATGGCCCACCGCCTGGCCTGCGACCTCGCCGATCGGGTCGCGGCGATCATCAGCTTCGCCGGCGCGACGTTCGCGGATCCGACCCGGTGCAGCCCGAGCCAGCCAGTGGCGATCGCCGAGATCCACGGCACCGCCGATCTGGTCATCGCCTACAACGGTGGGCGGGTGATCGGCAGCGATGGTCCGTACCCGGCGGCGACCGCCAGCGCCGCGACCTGGCGGAGCAAGAACGGCTGCACCGGCACCGCGCCGGCCGGTCGCGTCGACCTCGTCGGCGACGTGCTCGGCAACGAGACCTCGATCGAGCGCGCCACCGGCTGCCGGGCCGGCGGTGCGGTCGAGCTGTGGACGATGACCGGCGCCGGGCACATCCCGGTGCTCAACCAGCCCGGCTTCGGCCAGAAGGCCTGGGCCTTCTTCGTCGCCCACCCGCGGCCCTGATTCGCGCATCGCCCCTTCAGGGCGGACGCGAATCAGGTTGATCCCAGGGAACGTGCCGTTCCCCTCGTCGGGTCAGGCCCCGACGAGCCTCCCCTTCGCCTCCGGGCGGACTCCCGCCCGGCGCGACCGTGTCGCGCTGCGACTTCCGGGCGGCGCGACGTGTCGAGCTGCGACTTCCGGGCGGCGCGACGTGTCGAGCTGCGACCCGGACCGGCGAGCGAGGCGGGCTTGACGACCGGGCGGATCGTGATCACTTTCACTGCCATGCAGTCGCGTTGGTCCAGGCTCGCGCTTGCGGCGATCCTGGCGTTCGGGGCGAGCCCGGGGCTGGCTGCCGCGGCGGCCGCCGAGCGCGGCTGCGCCACCACCTGCTGCGGTGACGTCGAGGCCGCCGCGCCGTCGCTGGTCGCCTCGGTGGTGGTCGACTCGTTCCATCGCTGCCACGGCGTCCGCCACGCGACGCCCGTGTGCGCGTCGGCGCCGGCCGCGATGCCACCGCCCCGCACGGTGGTGGTCGAGCGGGTCGCGTCGGGTGCCGCCGATCACGTGCCGGTTGCGCGCGAGCCGTCGTGGCGACTCGCGCCCAAGACCTCGCCGCCAGGTCGCTGAGGAACTCACAGAGCCCGAGCTGCGCTCGGAGCCTCACCCCTCACCACGGCCGCGCCTGCGCGCGGTCACGGCTCCTGTGCGGCGATCGTCACGATCGTCGCCCGCGCGGCATCGCGCCGCGAGGTCCACCATGCCCCGTCAGAAGAAGACCCTGTCGCGCCTGCGCGCGATCCTCGAATCGGTCACCCTCGCTGCGGTCGCCACCTCCGGCGCGGCCGCGTTCGGTCACTCCGCCACGGCCGCCACGGCCGCCACGGCCGCCACGGTCGCCACGACCGCCACCAGCGCGCCCGGACCGTCGCTCGATCACGCCTCGGCCGACGCCGCGGCCGGCTTCGCCCGGGTCGAGGACGCCAGCCTCGACGAGCTGGCCCACCGGCTGGCAACCTGCCTGACCGAGCTGTCGCCGCTGACCGCCGCCGGCGCGTCGGCCGAGCTGGCGACCTCGCCCGACATCGACGAGCGCGCGGCGCTGGCCCAGGCCCTGGCCTGGGTGTTCCCGCTGGCCACCGACGACGTCCTGATCGATCACCTCGCCGACGATCCGGCGCCGCGGGTGCGGGCGGCGGTGGCGCGGGCGGCCTGGACGCGGCGGTCGATCCTCGGCGACACCGGCGTGGTCCGGCGCCTGCTCGGCGACGCCGATCCCGAGGTCCGCGCCGCGGCCTGGGCCGCCGTGAAAGGCTGAGAGGGTTGGCAACAATAGGGTTTCGGAATGAGTTACCGCTAACCGATCGGCATTGGCTCTAAGCCCGGGTTACTCGGCGTGGGCTGGGCGCGCGGTCGGATCGACGAACGTCAGATGAACCGCCGTGGCGACCGCCGGGCCGGGCGGCGGATCCTGCTCGAGGCAGCGGCCGGAGCCCTCGACCTCGACCGCGAGGCCGCTGGCGCTGGCCATCGCCAGGGCGCGCCCGAGGCTCATGCCGCGGAAGTCGGGCACGACGATCGCGCCGGCGTCGGGATCGTCGCCGATCGCGTCATCGTCGGCGGCCGCAGCGTCTGCGGCGGCCTTGGCGGCCCGGACGGCGAGCGCGGCGTCCTTCGCCTCCTTGGCGTCCTTGGCCTCCTTGGCCAGCCGTTCCCACTTGTTCAGTTTCGGCGGCTCGATCGGGGCGTCGCCGGGCACGCCGAGGTAGCGCAGCGCCTCGCTGGCGAGCTGTCCGAAGATCGGACCGGCGACCGTGCCGCCGAAGTGCGACGACGGATCCGGCTCGTCGACCACCACCACGATCGCGATCCGCGGCGCCGCGATCGGCACCAGGCCGGCGAACGACGACAGGTAGCGGTGCAGCGCGTAGTGCTTGGTCGCCGGATCGTACTTGTGGGCGGTGGCGGTCTTGCCGCCGGCGTGGAAGCCCGGCACCTCGACCCCCGAGGCGCCGGCGGTGCCGGCCTCCTGGCCGTTCTCGGCCTTGTCGAACACCGCCGCCAGCATGATGCGCATCTGCGCCGCGGTGCTCGGCTTCACCACCGCCCGACCCTCGCTCGCGCGCTGATAGAGCAGCGCGCCGTCGGCGGCGGTGACCCGCTCGATCAGCCGCGGCTCGTGGTAGATGCCACCGTTGCCGATCGCCGCGATCCCGGCCGCGACCTGGAGCGGGGTCACCGTCAGGCCGTAGCCGTACGCGATGTGGGCGGTGTCGATGTCGCGCCAGGTGCTGCCGTCGCGGACCCGGCCGGTCTGCTCGCCGGGCAGCTCGATGCCGGTGACCGCGCCGAAGCCGAACCGCTTGAGCCCGGCGTACAGCCGCGCGGCGCCCAGCCGCAGGCCGACCTTGGCCGCGCCGATGTTCGACGAGCGCTTGATGATCCCGAGGGTGGTGAGCACCGCCTCGCCGTGGACGTCGGTGATCGTCGCGCCCGGGATCTTCCACCGGCCGTTCTCGACGTTCCACGGCTCGTCGGGCCGGGTCACGCCGTCGTCGAGCGCGGTCGAGATGTTGAAGACCTTCATGATCGACCCGATCTCGTAGCTGTCGGTCACCGCCTTGTTGCGGGCGTGGGCCTGCAGCGCCTTGCGCGGATCATTGGGGTCGTAGGTCGGCACGCTCGCCATCGCCAGCACGCCGCCGGTCGCGACGTCGAGGACGACCACGGTGCCGCCCTTGGCCTTGTTCTCGGTCACCCCCGCGGCCAGCGCCTCCTCGGCGAGGCGCTGGATGGTCGCGTCCATGGTGAGCTGGACGGTGGCGCCGGGGGTGGCCTCGGTGACGCCGTCGGCCAGCATGGTCTTGCCGCGGGCGTCGCGGACGGCGCCGAACCGGGCGCGCTGGCCGGTCAGGAGGTCGTCCATCTGCAACTCGAGGCCGTCGAGGCCGTTACCGTCGATGCCGGCGAAGCCGATCACCGACCCGCCCAGCTCGCGGTTCGGGTACCAGCGGCGCGGCTCGCTGGTGACCTCGACGCCGGCCAGCGCCAGCTTGCGGACCGCGGCGGCCTGCTCGGGCGTGATCTGGCGGGCGATCCAGGTGAACTGCTTGCCGCTGGCCAGCCGGGCCTCGAGCATCGACCTGTCGAGCTTGAGGGCCTGGGCGAGGCGCTCGGCGGTGGCGACGACGTCGATCACCCCGCGCGGGTTGGCGAACACGCTCTCGGCGTTGGCCGAGATCGCGAGCTGGCGGCCGCGGGCGTCGATGATCGGCCCGCGCGGCGCCGGGATCTCGATGGTGTGGACGTGCTGGCGCAGCGCCTGCTCGCGGAAGTGCTGGTTCTGATCGACCTGCAGGCCCCACGCCTTGTAGCCGACGCCGCCGAGCAGCAACGTGACCACGGCGGTGGCGACGTAGGCCCGGTTGCGCGCCGCCGCCGACACCCCGGGCGTCGCCAGCCCGGAGCGGCCGGGGCCGACGACGGTCACGGGGTCTCCGCCAGCGCGACCGCGCCGCCGGCTCGCACCACCCGGATCTGGTCGGCCGGCACCGCCACCATGCCGAGGTCGGTCGCGAGCGTGCGGATGCGCTCGGGGTTGGCCAGGGTCGAGCGCTCGACCTCGAGCTTGCGGCGGGCCTCGCGCAGGTCGCGCACCCGCTCGCCGGCCTGCGACAGGTCGTAGCCGAGCGAGACCAGCTCGTGGCGCGAGCGCACCCGCTGGATCGCGAGCACGGTCACCAGCGACGTCACGATCGCCAGCAGCGCGACCGCCTTCTTGCCGGCGGGCGCAGGCGAGGTGCGGCGGAACATCTGGTACAGGCGGGTCTTCATCATGATCGTTGAACGATTCACCGCGGCGCGTTCGAGGTGTGGGCAGGCAGGTTGGCGGCGTCGGTCCGCTGGCAGGCTCGCAGCCGGGCCGAGCGGGCGCGCGGGTTGTCGTCGGTCTCGTCGTCGTCGGCGAACACCGCCTTGCGGGTCAAGGGCACGCACACCGGGGCGCTGCGCTCGCCGATATCGGCGGCTAGCCGGGGCGGCAGCGACGACGACCAGGCCAGGTCGCGGAACCGGCGCTTGACCAGCCGGTCCTCGAGCGAGTGGAAGCTGATCACCACGCCGCGGCCGCCGGGCGCGAGCAGGTCGGGGAAGCTGGCGAGGAAGCTGGTCAGCTCGTCGAGCTCGCGGTTGACCGCCAGCCGCAGGGCCTGGAACGTGCGGGTCGCCGGGTGGATGTGCAGCTTGCGGAGATCGCCCGCCGAGAAGCACGCGGCGACGACCCGGGCGAGATCGAGGGTGGTGACCAGCTCGCCGGCGGTCGCGGCCTCCTTGAGCCGGCGGGCGATCCGCCCGTTGAGCCGCTCCTCGCCGAGGTCGCGCAGCACCGCCGCCAGCTCGTGCTGCGACAGGTCGCGGATCAGGTCGAGCGCGGTCGGCCCGGTCGACGGATCCATCCGCATGTCGATCGGCCCGCTGCGGAGGAACGAGAAGCCGCGCTCGGCGACGTCGAGCTGCGGCGACGACACCCCGAGGTCGAGCAGGATGCCGTCGACGGGACCGACCCCGAGCTCGGCCAGGATCGCCGGCAGGTCGCCGAACCGGCCGTGAACCACGGTCAGGCGCGGGCCCAGCTCCGTCGACAGCTCGGCGATGGCGGCGATCGCCTCCGGGTCGCGATCGACCGCGATCACGCGGCCGTCGGGCGCCGAGCGCTCGAGGATGGCGCGGGTGTGGCCGCCGCGGCCGAGGGTGCCGTCGACGTAGACCCCGCCGGCGCGTGGCGCCAGGAGCTCCAGCACGTCGTCGATCAGGACCGGGATGTGAGCGGGCGACTCCACGGGCACGGCGAGGGGCGGCGCAGGCGCGCCCGACCTCGCCATTAAGGTGCCGGGGTCACGGCCGGGCAACTTTTCGCCCCCGGTGCGCCGGCGCTCGGAGCATAGGAGCGTGAAGCGCACAGGCGACGCACGAACGGGCTCTTGCTCCAGGCAGACCTCGGACCTCCCCGCGTGACCCCGGGGCCCGCAGGGTCATTGTTGAATCGCTCGCCGAGGCTCGCTAGGGACCGACGTAGCCGACGAGCCGGGCCTGGAGGCGGGCGGCCGCGGCCGGGTCGTGGACCGCGCGTCCGAGCTCGCCGTGGACCCGGCTGGCCACCGCTCCGCGGCCGAGGCGGACGGCGGTCCGGGCGACCATGCCGAGGCTGAGCAGGGCCAGGGGCGCGTCGAGGAAGCGGGTCAGGGTGGCGTCGAAGAGCGCGTGCAGCGCGGTGGCCAGCACCGTCGGGGCGACCGTGGGCCCGGCGACCAGGGCCGGGGTCAGGGCGACGGCCAGGGCCGGCTCGATCGCGAACGCGATGGTGGCCGGTGGTCCGGGCCGGAGGTGATCGTCGACGAACCCGAGGAAGCGGGTGGCGTGGGCGTGGTCGATGCGGCGCGCGCCGGAGCCGACGATGGTGTCGGCCAGCTCGCGCAGCGTCGCGGCGGTGCGGCGGCCGGCGCCGCGGCCGCGGGCTGACTCGGCCAGGGCCAGGACGAAGCCGTCGAGCAGGCTGTCGACCCAGGCCAGGCCTGCGGCGCGCGCGGCGGGGCGAAGCTCGGCGGGCGCCGCGTCGGTGCGGCAGGCGGTGCGCAGCGCATCGGCGGCGGCGACCAGGCGGTCGCTGGTCGGGATCGCGAGGCCCGCGCCCGGCCGGAGCACGGGCCCGGGTTCGGGCAAGACGAGGGGCGACCGCTCGACGTTCACGTCGGGTGGTCGTGTATCACGAGCGCCCGGCCGGCGCCCGGCCGACTACCACGACGAACTGGCGCCGCCGCCCGAGAAGCCACCACCACCCGTGCCGCTGCTGCCGCCGCCGCCACCCCAGCTCGACGAGCTCGACGACGAGCCACCGCTCGACCGGGAGCTGGCGAAGGAGACCACGACGAGGAGGATCACGCCGAGCACCATCCCGCAGCCGATCAGCCAGTCGAGCACGAACGATCGTCCGGCGTGGTGGCCACGGCCGTCGACCACCACCCGGCCGCGACGCCGGACGACGGCGACGCCGGCGCCGAGCGCGCCGAGCGCGAGCAGCGCGACCAAGCCTACGACGATCGGCCCTTCGGCGCCGCTCGACGACGATCCGGCGGTCGACCGTGGCGGCGCCCCGGTCTGACCCGCGGCCGGGCGCGGCCCGCCGCTCTCGCCGGTCGGATCCTCGGTCGGTGCGGCCTGGCCGCTGGCGGCGGCGCGGACCTCGGCGATGACGTGGGCGATCGCGCCGGCGTGGTCGCGCTGCCGCAGCCACGGTCGCGAGCTGTCGAGAATGTAGGCCGCGCGAGCGTCGGGCAGGCGCGCGCGCAGCCGGTCGCCGACCTCGAGCCGCGATTGCCGGTCATCGAGCGCGAGCACCAGCACCACGCCCTGACCCACCGGGATCGAGGAGGCCCAGCGCGCCGCCTCGTCGGCGCCGGTCGCCTCGATCGAGCGCCCGGCCAGCGAGCGCAGCACCACGACCTCCATCGCGACCTGGTGGTCTGTCGCCAGCGCGGTCAGCGCCTGCTCGAGCCCGGGCCGCGCCGACCGCGGGACCACACCGGCGCGATCGTCGAGTGCGCCATGAGCGACCTGGGCCCGAGCGGCGCCGACCCCGAGCACCAGCGAGAGCGCCACGGTCAGGGCGGCGAGGGCGACGACGGCGCGCGCGGGCGCGCTCACGGCGCGACTCCGTCAGCCAGCTCGTTGCCGTGGCGATCCTTGCCGGCCGCGCGCTCGCGCAGGGCCAGGCCGATGGCGGTCACGCCGTCGACCACGCCGTCGATCGGTCGCCCGGCCTTCATCCCGGCGATGACCGCGTCCATCGTCGGCCGCCAGCTCTCGATCGCGGCAGCGCCGACCACGCCGCGCCCGGCCCACACCGCGACCTTGCGGCTGCGGGTCGCGACGTACAGCAGGACCGCGGTGTCGTCGCGGGTCCGGCCATACCCGCCGCGCACGAACAGCCGGGCCGCCCGCCGCAGCGGATCGCGCAGGCACACGCCCTCGACGTGCACCACGATCTCGCCGCGATGACCCTGCTCGGCCGCGGTCACCGCCGCCGCGATCCGCGCGCGCGCGGCCACATCGAAGCTGACGCCTGGCACCCGCCGATGGTACCAGCTCACCTCAGCCGCTTGCCGCCGCTCAGAACCGCCAGGTCGCCGACGCGCTGGCGTGACCGGGCGTGGCCACGACCGACACCTGCGGCACCGGCCCGTCGGCGTACTCGTAGACCGAGCGGCTGCCGATGAGGCCGCCGAGCACCAAGCCGCTCACCGCCCCGAGCCCGCCGGCGTAGACGCCCAGGATCTCGGCCTTCTCGCCCGCCGAGAAGCTCAGGCAGAACCAGCTCTCGTCGCTGCAGGGCGGGTCGTCGCCGGACGCGTAGCCCACCACCGCGCCACCGGCGGCGCCGACGAGCAGGCCGACGCCCGCGCCCTCGAGCGCGCCCCGCACATGGTCGGTCTGCGCGTCGGGCAGCCGGCGCCCCGACGCGACCTGGTAGTGGTGGGTGCAGGCCGCGGTCGACGACAGCGTGGCGAGGGTGGCGAGGGCGAGCAGGCTGCGCATGGTCCGACCAATGAGCAACGTCCGTGCCCGGTCGAACCTGGCGAAACAACTCACCGCGCGCTGTCAGCCGTCGGACGGGTGTCCAGGATTCGCCACCCGGTCCGTCACCGCGCCGGGCCGGTAGGCGTCAGCAGCGCAACCAGAACTCTTCGCCCATGCCGAACCAGCCGTCGACGACGAGGGGCGCCAGGCCCTCGGGCTCGAGCTGGCCGCGGAAGGTCCCGAACGGGCCGCGGTACTTGCTCTTCACCACCACCGCGTTGACCTTGACGTCGCCGGCCACGGTCGGCTCGAACGTGACGTCGACCCGGCCCTCGCGATCGCGGATCTGCCAGCGCTCGCCGGCCGCGCGCACGTGCTCGCGGGTGAAGGTCACCGCCGGCAGCCGGCCGATGCGGTCGCCCTGCCACACGCAGTTCTCGTGGTAGCGGTCGGGCTCGCGCACCTGGTTGCGGGTGAGGTTGAAGCCGCAGCCGACGCCGTCGACGAAGCCGGCGCTGGTCACCCAGTCCCACTGCATCACGTACGGGTAGTAGCCCTTGTGATCGTCGAGGAGCGCCAGGGTGTCGGCGGCGGTGAAGCGATGGACCCGGCCGTCGACCTCGAGCTCGCCGGTGACCGGGAACAGGCCCTTGGTCGAGTACATGCCGACGTCGCCGGCGAACGGCAGGCTGACGACCTGGGGCGCGCCGCGGTCGACGTGGACGGTGAAGGCGCCACGCACGGCCGGCGCGGTCTTGCTCGCCGCCACCGCCAGGTCGACGTCGATCGCACCGGCGGTGAACCGGTTGCGAAACTCGAGGTGGCCGTCGCGATCGGCGTGGCGGTTGGTCGAGTCGGCGAGCTGATCGGCGAGGTGGAGCACGCCCGGGCGCAGCTTGCGCTCGTGCAGGTGCTTCAGCTTCCGCCCGCGGTCGTAGATCTTGACCTGGCGCAGCGCCATCAGGCCGACGTCGAACAGCGCGAGGTTGAGGAACAGCTCGGGGCTGGTGAGCTGCAGCGCCTGCCACTCCTTGAGCCGCAGCCGGCGCAGCGCGCGCGGCCAGCGGCCGACCAGCGCGTCGAGCAGGTTGGCCCGCGGCGGTGGTCCGTGGAACCGGCCGAAGCGCTGGTGGCCGTCCTCGACCAGCGCCGCCGGCGGCGCGTCGTAGCCCGCGGCCGCCATCAGCCGCGCCCGAAGCCGTCGAGCTTGATCCACGGCCCGGCGGTGTAGGGGAACGCCTGGTCGTAGTGAACGTGGGCGACGTACCACAGCGCCACGTCCTGATCCTCGAGCGGCTCCTGGCCGACGTAGGCCGCCGGGAACGGCGCGGTGCCGACCGCGCTGCGCGGCGAGAACGGCGCCCACTCGCCGTCGTGGTAGCGGACCGCGTACAGCTCGGCGTCGTCCCAGGTGTGGGGCCGCAGGTTGACCGAGCTACCGGTGCCGAAGTCGATCTGCCGCCAGACGAAGCCGTTGTCGTCGGCGTCGCCGGTGTGCGGGAACCAGCCCTCCTCGACGACCCGCTTCCAGCCGCCGTCGCTGTACGACTCGACCGCGTCGTGGCCGGCGCCGTCGAGATCGAAGTCGAAGCGCCAGTGCGGGTGGTAGGTGTGGCGATCGTGGATGCCCGAGCCGTAGATCGTCAGCCACGGGCACATCCGGCCGTCGTCGTGGAACCGCCACAGCTGCATGTAGTGGTAGGGCCCGGCGGTGAAGTTGGCGGTCAGCTCGACGCCGCCGCGGAACGGCTGGACCCGGACGTTGCCGGCCAGCGTGCGCGTGCCCAGCGGCACCCACGCCGGCCCGTGGGTCAGCCGGGCGTCGTCGTCGGCGTCCATGATGTCGCGCTGGTGATCGACGGTGACGTAGGGCAGCGAGCCCTCCCACAAGACGCGCCGACCCCTGTACTCGGCCAGGTACACCATGATCCCGGCCGACTCGGTGAGCCGCCAGTGGAACTTCCAGTTGGCCTCGGCGATGACGTTGCTCATGACGGTCCTGTCACCATTGGGCCGCGGGCACGACCGCGGTCACCTGGTTGTCGATGAGGTCGACGACGGCGATCAGCGATGGGTGGCCGCCTTGCTGGCCGAACACTACCGCCGCCGAGCGCTTGGCGTAGCCGGCGTCGCCGGGCCCGACGCCCCAGTAGTGCATCGCGACCAGCGCGCCGTCGCCGAGGGTCAGCTTGGCCCGCACCCGCTCGTCGAGCGTGGCCACCGAGACCGCGACCGCCTCCTCGTCGCGCGACAGCATCGGCTGGGCCTTCGAGACGTCGAGGTGCGCGACCACGCCGGCGTCGAGATCGACGCAGGCGTCGACGCAGCGATCGGCGGCGTAGTCGTAGACCACGACCCGGGCCAGGCGGTGGCCGGTCATCCAGTGTGGCGGCTTGACCACCAGCGGCTCGGTCGCGATCACCCGGTAGCGGCCGATCTTGGCCATGGCCGCGACCCGCCGATCCTCGGTGAGGGTGCGGATCGCGTCGGCGGTCTCGCCCGGGGTCAGCGGCGCGAACAGCGATGGATCGCTGGCGGTGACGTCGGGCGGCGCGGGCTCGGCGGCGGGGGCCTCGTCCGCGGGTGGCTTGGCGGCGACGGCCGCGCGCGCCCCACGCCGGCGGGGGGTGGTCGTACCGCGGGCCGGCTTGGCCTTGCTCCAGGGCACCTTCGACCGGGCTTGCCGTCCGGGTCTCTTGGGGGTCGCCATGGCGCTCACTGTACACCGGAGATCGCCATGCGCCGCGACAAGGTGCGAGCTGCGCCTACATCGTGCCGCGTGCCGCGACACCCGACCTCGTCGCGATCGTAGATCCGACCGCGCCGTCGTCCGTCGTAGGAGAGCATGAAGCGCCTGCTGCTCGGTTCGCTGCTCTCGCTGTCCCTGTTCGCCAGCGCCTGTTCCGCCGCCTACGCCGATCGGGTCAGTCCCGGGCCCCGGCCGCTGGTGCCGATCGCGGTGGCCCCCGACGCGGTGCGCTCGCCGTACTCGGTCCAGATCATCGCCGACGGCAACGACGACCTCGACACCTTCTTCCACGGCGGCCGCTACTACGTGCACGGCGCCGCCGGCCAGCGCTACATCGTGCGGGTCACCAACCCGACGGCGCAGCGGGTCGAGGCGGTGATCTCGATCGACGGCCTCGACGTGATCGACGGCGAGTCGGGCGACCTGCGCAAGCGCGGCTACGTGGTGCCGCCCTACGGCAGTCTCGACATCGAGGGCTGGCGCACGTCGCTGTCGGACGTGTCGGCCTTCCGGTTCTCGACGGTGGGCGGCAGCTACGCCGGCAAGAAGGGGAAGGCCCGCAACGTCGGTGTGATCGCGGTCGCGCTGTTCGCCGAGCAGCCCGCGCCCGAGATCATCATCGACCAGCCGCTGTACCAGGGCGGCGGCTACGACGACGACGGCTACGGCGACGAGGTCGAGCGCTTCCTCGACCGTCGGCCGGTGCCGACCACCCCCGACGCCGTGCCAGCGCGCGAGGGCCGCGTCGATGCCCAGAAGAGCACCGGCAGCGATCGGGTCGCGGCCAAGCGCCCGGCCGCGCCGCCCCCGCCCCAGGTCACGGCCACCCCGCCCGGCGACGCCGGTGGTGCTGCGGATGCGCCCAGCGCCGGCGAAGGTCGCGGCGCGGTCGGCGCGACCATCACCACCGAGGCCTCCCGCGGTATGCCGGCCCCGCGCTACCGCGACGAGGCCGACGACTGCTGTGCCGACGCCGCCCCGGCCAAGCCCGAGCGCCTCGGTCTCGGCACCGA
Source organism: Myxococcales bacterium (assembly GCA_043775605.1). GTDB lineage: Bacteria > Myxococcota_A > Polyangia > Haliangiales > Haliangiaceae > UBA2376. Next base: position 8,080 of record JAYVSF010000074.1, on the reverse strand, counting down.
GTTCGGCGAGCAGCGCTACTCGGCCGCCAACTACACCAAGTTCGTCCGCACCGGCGAGCGCCCGGTCGCGGTCGCCGAGCTCCGCTACAACGACACCGCCGGCCTTCGCGCCCTCGGCATCCTCGTCGACCCGACCCCCGACGCCGACGAGCTCATGACCCGCGAGACCGCCGATCCGTTCCCCGGCGACCGCGGCTTCGCCCGCCCGCCGGCCGGCATCCAGTAGTCGTCGGCGCCGCGCGCCCGCGCCGGTCGGACGGCCTGGTACCGTCGCCTGGTGAAGACCTGTCGAACGATGCCGGCCGCGGGGTTGTCCCGATCGCGATGAGCGACTGGGATCGAGGCCACCACGCGTCGGTCGCGTACCACGCGCGCATGCTGGCGGACGCCCACCGGATGGACGCCTACGAGCGGGCCATCCGCGCGCTGGTGCGGCCCGGCGACGTCGTGCTCGATCTCGGCGCCGGCACCGGCATCCTGGCGATGCTGGCGGCCCGGGCCGGCGCCGCGCGGGTCCACGCCGTCGAGTCGATGGCCATCGCCCGGGTGGCGCGCCGCGTGCTCGCCGACAATCGCCTCGACGATCGGGTCATCCTCCACCACGCCGACGCCCGCACGCTGGCGCCGGTCGAGCCGGTCGATCTGGTGGTGAGCGACTTCATGGGCCGCTTCCTCGTCGACGATCACATGCTGCCGGCGGTGGCAGCGGCGGGCCGCTGGCTCAAGCCCGGCGGGCGCTTCTGCCCCGCGCAGGTCGCGCTCCAGCTCGCGCCGATCGCCGAGGCCCGCCTCGAGTCGCTCGAGTCGCTGCGGGCGCCGGTCTACGGCCTCGACCTCCGCGCGGTTGGTGACCACGCGCTGCACGCCTGCTTCGGCTCCGACCTCGATCCGGCCTGGCTCCTGGCCGCGCCCCAGACCGTCGCCACCTACCGACCGCCGGCGCCGCTGGTGGTCGCCGACCTCGACGCCACCCTCGACTTCACGCTCGCGCAGGCAGGCTCGCTGCGCGGCCTCGGCGGCTGGTTCGAGGCCGAGCTGGCGCCCGGCATCGTGCTGTCGACCGCGCCCGGCGTCGAGACCCACTGGGGCCAGGTCTTCTTCCCGCTGCCCACCATCGACGCCCTGGCCGGCGACGAGCTGCGGGTCCGGCTGCGCCTGCGCGGCCTCGGCGAGCCCGAGCCCGACTGGGCCTGGTCCGGCGAGCTGCGGCGCGGCGGCGTGCTGGTGCAGGCCTTCGCCCACGATTCCCGCGAGGGCCTGCCCGACGACGACGCGGTCCGGCCGTCGGCCGCGGCCGCGCCGGTGCCCGCCGATCGCCGCGCCGCGATCCACCAGGCGACCGCGCGCGGCGGCCGGGCCTTCCGCGATGCCGACCTGATCCTCGCGACCGCCGCGTGGGAGGAGGTGCCCGCGCTGCTCGGCGCCGACGAAGCTGATCTGGCTGGCGCCGCCTTCGAGAACCTCGGCCTGGCCTGGTTCAACCGCGGCAACGACGCCGCGGCCGTCCGCAACTTCCTGCGCGCGCTCGACGGCGATCTCGGCCGGCGCGAGCAGTCGCTGCGCTTCCTGGTGCGCGCCATGCTCCGCCGCGGCCGCCGCCACGACGCCCACCGCTACCTCATCGTCTACGAGCAGCGCTTCGGCCCTCACCCCGACGGCCTGGCCAGCGACCCGCTCTGACCGCGGGCTGCCACCGTGACGTCGATCGCGCGCACAGCGCGTACACCGGCGGCCGGCACCCACGATCCGCACGGCCCTGGCGATTTGGCGGCGGGCGCCGGTGACCTTGCCCCCCTCTGTGTCGACTCACGGAGAGACGACTGCCGCCTGACCATCCCCGGTCGGCGCGGCACCGCCACGTCCGGGAGCGACCCATGCCGCGATCCATCCAGCCGCTCGCCCTGACGGCGGCTCTCCTCACGCTCGTCACCGGTGCCGGTGCCTGCGCCCACGACCTCGAGAGCCCGCTGCCGGCCATCAGCGCGGTGACGCCCGATCTGATCTGCAACGGCCCGACCGTGTCGAGCGCCGACGGCGGCACCCAGGTCACCTTGAACGGCGATCACTTCACGCCGATGCCGTCGCGCACGCTCGACGCGCCGGTCCGACTGCTGCTGCCGCGGATCACGCTGGCGCCGGTGGCGGCGGTGCCGGGCGGCACGATGCCGGCCGGGCCGATCGAGATCGCCGACGATCCGGCCGCGCCGGCCGCGAGCCGGGTCCACTGGACCAGCGAGTCGCAGATGAGCTTCGACGTGCTGCCGGTCGACGCGCTGGCCGCCGGCGTGTTCGACCTCACGGTCACCAACCCCGATGGCACCAGCGCCGCGACCCTCACCCGCCGGCTCGCGATCCTGCCGCCGCCGATCGTCAGCGCGATCATCCCGCCCGCGGTCTGCGACGACCAGGACGATCAGGACATCACGATCACCGGCGCCAGCTTCCTCGTCTACGCCGGCCACACGCCGACGGTGACGATCGGCATGGGCGCGGGCGCGCACACCTACACCGCCCGCGTCGACGCCGCGAACTGCGCGGCGATCCCCGGCACCTTCACCGAGGCCGACGCCGCGCTGTGTACCGCGCTGACGATCACCGTGCCCCGCGGCGACTTCATCGTCACCGCGTCCACCAACCTGCCGGTGGTGGTGACCAACCCGGCGCCCGCCGACTGCGCGTCGTCGTCCTCGCCAGTGACGATCACACTGAACCCGCCGCCGCGCGTCGACTCGGTGGTGCCGGCCTCGGTCTGTCAGGGCGGCTCGACCCTCACGGTCAACGGCGCCAACTTCCAGCAGGGCGCGACGGTTGTGCTCGACTGCGCCGGCGTGACCGTGCCCTCGGGCGCCGTCACCGTGGTCCCCGACGGCACCCAGCTCACCGCCACGTTCGCCGGCGGCGCGACCCCGGGCACGTCGTGCGCCGTGATCGTCCTCAACCCCGACGGCTGCGAGGACCGGCCGCTGCCGCACAAGACCGTGAGCGTGGTCAGCGGCCCGATCGTCTTCTTCGTCAATCCCGAGGTCGTCTACAACCGGATCAACACCCGCATCACGGTCTACGCCACGACCATCACCCAGCCGCTGGCCGCCAACGCGGTGACGATCGTGCCGACCGGCCAGGCGGCGCCGCTCACGCAGCTCACGTTCAACCCGGTCGTCGGCCACCCCAACCGCCTGCAGGCCATCGTGCCGATCGGCCAGCCGCCCGGCGTCTACGATCTCATCCTGGCCGACAACACCGGCTGCAACTCGATCCTGACCCAGGCGATCACCGTGACCGACACCACCACGGTCACGCTCAAGAACGTGGCGCCGCCGTTCGGGGCCAGCGCCACCGACACCGCGGTCCAGGTCTTCCGCGACACCAGCGCGGCCGCGCCCAACGACCACCCGTTCGTCGAGACCCCGCGCATGTATCTCAACCCGACCGCGCCGCTGGCCACCGACGTCGCGGTCGAGGTCGAGTCGGTCGCGTTCCTCGACGGTAGCCGGGTGACCGGCGTGGTCCCGGCCGGCACGCCGGTCCACGCCTACGACCTCATCCTGGTCAACCCCGACGGTACCGTCGGCGTGCTGCCGTACTCGATCGCCGCTGGCTACGCGTCGACCGCCACGCCGCCGCCCGAGATCACCAGCGCGACCCCGGCGTCGATCGTCAACGCCACCGGTCAGCGGGTGACGCTCGCCGGCCACGACTTCGCCGCCGGCAACGTCGTGACCCTGGCCTGTCGCGACGCGGCGGGCGCGGCGCTGCCGGCGCCGGGCGTGGTCACCGGCGCGCCCAACTGCGGCGGCACTGGTTGCAGCGAGCAGATCACCGTCAACGGCGCGGGCCTGACGGTCGGCGCGATCTGCATCGCGCGCCTGACCAACCCCGATCAGGCGTTCGGCGAGTACTCCGCGATCGGCGTCACCGGCCCGTCGCTTAACCTCAACGGCCCGGTGGCGGGGGCGATGCTCACCGTCGGCCGGCGCGGGCTGGTGGCCGCCGCCGGCAACGCCACCGCGGCCAACCGCTTCGTCTACGCGATCGGCGGCGACACCGGCGCCGTCGGCACGGCGATGGCCTCGGTCGAGTTCGCGCCGGTCGATCCGTTCGGCCGGATCGGCGCGTTCGCGGTCCAGCCCTACCCGCTGACCACGGCGCGGACCCTGGCCGGTGGCACCACGATCGGTCGCTACATCTACGTGATCGGCGGCAACAGCGGCGCCGGCGCGCTCGCTACCGCCGAGCGGGCGCTGATCCTGTCGCCGCGCGAGTCGCCGCGGGTCACCGATCTCGACGCCGCGCTGACCGCGGTCGGGCTCGAGCCCGGCAAATACCACTACCGGATCAGCGCGGTGTTCGCCGCCAACGAGCCCGACAACCCCGGCGGCGAATCGCTGGCCAGCGACGAGTTCACCGTGCGCGTGCCCAGCTTCCCCGGTCGGAAGGTGGCGCTGACCCTGGTCTGGCGGGCGCCGCTCGATCAGTTCGGCGCGTTTTTGCCCAACGTCGTCGGCTACCGCGTGTACCGCACCGCGATGGCCAACGACGCGCCCGGCACCGAGGTCTTGCTCGGCGCCGCCGCGATCACCGCGCCCGGCACCACCTTCGTCGACAACGGCACCCAGATCCCGGGCGCCGATAAGCCGCTGCCGCTCGGCTCGACCGGCAAGTGGTGGCCGCTGCCCACGCTCGGCACCGCCCGCGAGGGCGTCGCCGTGGCCTGGGGCCTCGACCCGATCGCCGAGGGCCAGCTCCATGTCTACGCCCTGCTCGGACGCAGCAACGCCACCACGGCGCTGCGCACCTACGAGTTCCTGACCGTGAGCGGCAGCATCCTCGGTCACCAGACCGTGGCCGCGGCCTGGACCGCCGGCACCCAGCAGTCCTCGACCGCGCGCTGGCAGCTCGGGGCGTGGATGGCCGACAGCACAGTGTCGAACAACATCGCGGCCGGGGTCCGCTACATCTACGTCGGCGGCGGCCAGACCGCGGCCGGCGCCGGCGCGACCACGGTCGAGGCCGGCCGGGTCGCCACCGGCGGTCAGCTCGGCGTCTTCGCGGCGGTCAACGGCTTCGGCGCCTCGCAGTCGGGCTACGGCGTGTGCGCCGCCAACGGTCAGCTGTTCACGTTCGGCGGCCAGAACGGCTCGCCGTCGAAGGGCGCGAAGTCGGCGGTGATCGGCGCGAGCCCGCCGGCGTTGGCGCCGGGCGCCTGGAACGACGAGGGCCTGGCCATGACCCACGGGCGCTACCTGCACGGTTCGGCGGTGCAGAGCGCGTTCATCTTCCTGCTCGGCGGTCAGACCGACGAGCCCAGCGCCGCCAGTCGGTCGACCGAGCTAGTGATCTGGTGACCATCATGACGACCACCACCCTCGCGCGTTCGCTCCTCGCCGCCACGGTCCTCGCCGGCCTCGCCGGCGCACCCCAGCTCGCTGTCGCCGAGCCGGCCGCGGCCCACGCCCTGGTCGGCGCCCGGGTCGGCGCCATCGCCCCGCTCGACGGTCTGTCGCCGTTCGCGTCGTTCGGGCTCGAGGTCGGCGCCGTGCTGCCGCCGATGCACCGGCGGCTGGCGATCGTGATCGCCGCCGACTACACCCAGCCGACCGCGACCGGCACCGCGATGGATCCGCGGGTCGCCGGCGGCAGCTACACCTGGAAGCTGACCGAGCGCGAACTCGGCCTGATGGCGGTGATCCTGTACCGCGCGACCCAGGTGAAGCGGGTCACGCCCTACGCCGGCATCGGTCCGCGGGTGCTGTTCCTCGAGAGCACCGTCGGCGACCACGGCCTGCCGGTGATCGCCCACACCACCGAGGTCTCGACCAAGGTCGGCGTCGGGGTCCCGCTCGGCGCCGAGCTCAAGCTCGGGCCGGGCCGGCTCACCGGCGAGCTGCTCTTGCAGTACGGCGCGCTCGATCATGTCGCGACCGGCGCCAGCCACACCGGCGCGGTCAGCCTCGCCGTCGGCTATCGCCTGCTGCTGTGATCAGGGGGCCGGACCCGAGCCCTCGGGGCAGTCGTCGAACGGGTTCTTCATCCCCGGCACGCAGCGGACGATCCGCTTCATCGTGCACAGCGCGACCTCGATCGAGCCGTTGAACACCAGGTCGACCTTGCCGTCCTCGTAGCCGGGCAGGGTGCAGGTGACCGTGACCCGGCTGCCGCGTGGCTCCTCGACGTGGGTGCCGTCGGGTCCGCGGTAGGTGGTGCCGATCTTCAGGAGGCCGCCGGGCGGGCGGGTGATGATCTCGATCGACGTCACCCCGGGCTCGTGCGGGCCGATGACCCGGCCGCCGCCATCGACCCGGCGCAGCACCGGCAGCTCGCCGGCGTCGCGCGGGCTGGGCTCGCGGGCGTCGACGTCGTCGCGCACGATGATGTGGCGCGCCCCGTCGATGCTGCCGTCGGACGGGACGTCGATCACCGCGGTGGCGTCGAGCGGCGTCGGCACGCGGCCGCCGTCGGGCTGGTCGATGATCATGTCGGCGTCGTGGTCGAGCAGCGGGGCCCGCTCGACGTGCTTGAGCAGGAGCGCGACCCCGGCCCCGAGCGCGCCGACCCCGAGCACCGCGCCGACCACCCAGGGCCAGCGCCGCCGGGGCCGGGCGTCGATCAGCGCCGGCTCGTCGAGGTCGAATGTCATCCGCGGCGCCGAGGTCACGAACGCCGGCTCGTTGACCGGCCGCCGGGTCGCGCCGCCGCGCAGATCGCCGGTCAGGGTGTCGCCGCGCGCCGACAGCGGCGCGACCGCGATCGGTGCCTCGGGCCCGCCGGTCACTCGCGGCGGTGCCGAGTCGCGGGCGGCGTCGCGCACCGTCGGCGACGCCGGGCGCAGGGTCGCGAGCTCCGACGGCGCGGCCACGCCCGGTGGCTGCGGCTGCAGCGCGCGGATCGCGGTGACCGGCACGTTGACCGCGCTCGACACCGGCTGGGTCAGCTCGATGCCCTTGGCCACCGCCTTGAGCGCGTCGACGAACTCGGCCATCGTCGCGTAGCGCTGCTCGCGCTTCTTGGCCAGCGCCTTCATCAGCACCGCCTCGACGTCGGGATCGAACCGGAGGTCGGGGCGCAGCGTGCTGGGCAGGACGATCGGGTCGAGCATCTGCATCGCCAGCGTCCGCACCATGCTCTCGGACTTGTGCGGCACCCGCCCGGTCAGCATCTCGTAGAGGATCGTGCCGAGCGCGTAGATGTCGACCCGGCCGTCGGTGTCGCTGCGGCCGGCGGCCTGCTCGGGCGCCATGTACTCGGGGGTGCCGAACACCGCGCCGGCGCGGGTCAGGCGCGGGCCGGCCGGCTGGCTGCTGGTCTCGAGCGGCGTGACCTTGGCGATGCCGAAGTCGACGATCTTGATGAAGTCGCGCCGGCCGTCGCGGTTGATGAGGAAGATGTTCTCGGGCTTGAGGTCGCGGTGGACGATGCCCTTGGCGTGGGCCGCGGCCAGGGCCAGCCCGATCTGGGCCGCGATCGGCAGCGCGCGGGCCAGCGCCATCGGCGCCGCCTGCTTGTTGACCGCGGCCAGGGTCGTGCCGTCGACGTACTCCATGACCTGGTAGGTCATGCCGTCGGGGGTGGTGCCGAAGTCGGTGACGTCGACGATGCTGGGGTGGCCGACCCGCGACGCGGCCTGGGCCTCCTGCACGAACCGCTTGATCGTGCTGGCGTCGCGCGCGACCTCGCGCTTCAACACCTTGATCGCCAGCGGCCGCTCGATCACGAGGTGGCGGGCGGCGAACACCACACCCATGCCGCCCTCGCCGATCTTGCGCTCGATGTAGTAGCGGCCGTCGAGGGTCTGGCCGATCAGGCTATCGTAGCTGAACGCAGCGGCGTCGGTGGTGTAGGTCGCCAGCCCGTCCTCGCTGGTGCTGGCCGAGACCATCCGCACCGGCTGCGACACCGGGTTGGCCGGCAGCGTCAGGCGCTGTCCGTCATTCGGACAGTAGCCCGCCTCGGGGTAGAACTGACGGCAGTCGGGGCACCAGTACGGGGGCACGAGCGGCGCGCGATCGTCGGCCGGCTAGCGGCCGGTGCGGACGTCGGCGTAGAGCGAGGTCCGGAAGTAGGTGAAGACCTCGCCCTCGGC
>JAYVSF010000073.1:0-6420 GCA_043775605.1 Myxococcales bacterium | reverse complement strand
CGGCCGAGCTGGTCGAGGTGCTGACCGGCGGCCGATCGGTGGCGGTGATCAGCGAGGCCGGGACCCCGGGCGTGTCCGACCCCGGGCTGCGGATGGTGCGGGCGGCGATCGCGGCCGGGATCGAGGTCGTCCCGGTGCCAGGGCCGAGCGCCGCGCTGCACGCGCTGGTCGGCAGCGGGCTGCCGACGTCGTCGTTCCTGTTCGTCGGCTTCCTGGCGCGCGAGCCGGGCGCGCGGGCCGAGGCGGCCGGGCGGCTGCGCGACCAGACCGCGACGATGATCTTCTACGAGGCGCCCGACCGCGTGGCGGCCACGCTGGCGACGCTGGCGGCGGCGTTCGGCGACGACCGGCCGGCGTGCCTGTCGCGCGAGCTGACCAAGCGGTTCGAAGAGCACGTGCGCGGCGGCCTGGCCACGCTGCGCGATCGGTTCGCGGTCAGCGCGCCGCGCGGCGAGTGCACGATCGTGGTGGCCGGCGCCGCGGCCGACGAGGAGCGGGCCGCGATCGACGTCGAGGCCGAGGTCCGACGGCTGCTGGCCGAGGGGCTCGGGCCCAAGGACGTCGCCCAGCGGTTGGTGGTGCGGACCGGGCGCCCGCGCCGCGAGCTGTATCAGCTGGCGCTGGCGCTGGCCCGCGGCGACGAGAAGCCGTGACCGGCGCGACGCCGGTGACGCCGGTGATCATCGACAACGGTCGACCGCGGCTCGCCGCCGACCGGTTCACGCTCGACTGCGGGCTCGAGGTGGTGGTGCACGAGGATCACGCGGTGCCGCTGTGCGCGGTGTGGGTCGGCTACCGGGTCGGCAGCGGCGACGAGCGCGACGGCGACAGCGGCTTCGCCCACCTGTTCGAGCACATGTTCAAGAACTCGCTGCACCTGCGCGGCCGTCACCACTACGAGCTGCTGCGCGAGGTCGGGGCCACCGACGCGAACGCCCAGACCGGGCCCGATCGCACCGTCTATCACGAGGTGGTGCCGCGCCAGGCGCTCGACACTGCGCTGTGGCTCGAGGCCGATCGCCTGGGCTACTTCCTGCCCGCGCTCGACCAGCGCCGGCTCGATCAGCAGATCGCGGTGGTCCAGGCCGAGCGCCGCCAGCGCTACGAGAACGCGCCGTACGGGCCCGAACGGTTCGCGATCGCCGGCGCGCTGTACCCCGACGGCCACCCGCTGCGCCACCTCACGATCGGCCGCCACGAGGACATCGCCGCGGCCACGCTCGAGCGGGTCGCGAGCGTCTATCGCACCTGGTACGTGCCGGCCAACACGACCCTGGTGCTGGCCGGCGACCTCGACGGTGACGAGGCGCGGGCGGCGTGCGCGCGCTGGTTCGGCTCGTTCCCGGCGTCGACCCGTCCGCCCCGGCGCCAGGATCCGGCGCCGCCGGTCGCCGGGCCGATCCGGCTGGTGGTCGACGATCCGCTGGCCGCGCTCGATCGCGTGCACCGGGCCTGGCACGGCCCGCCGGCGCCGAGCGACGACGACGCCGCGCTCGACCTGGTGGTGATGGCGCTGGCCACGCCGGGCACCGGCCGGCTGTGGCGGCGGCTGGTGTACGAGCGCCCGCTGGCCCAGCGGCTGTCGGCGTGGGTCCAGCCCGGGCGGCGCGGCGGCGAGGTCCACGTCGCGGTCGACCTGCGCACCGGCGCCTCGGCCGACGACGTCGCCGCGATCCTCGACGACGAGCTGGCCCTGGTCCGGGCCGGCCTGGCGATCGATCAGGCCGCGCTCGAGCGGGGCGTCCGTCGACGCGAGGCCGGGCTGTGGTGGCGGCTCGACGGGCTCGGCCACCGGGCCGCGCTGCTGTGCGGCTCGATGCTGGCGACCGGCGGGCCCGACGGACCAGCCGACGAGCTGACGCGCTACGCGCGACTCGACCTGGCGGCCCTGACCAACGCCGCCGCGCGCTGGCTCGCTCCCGAGGGTGAGGTCGAGTGCCGCACCCGGGCACGGCGTGGCTTGCGCACGCCGGGTCCGGCGGTACCGTGAGTTCATGAGTCAGGCGTTCGAGGTCGCGGTCGAAGGGATGCACTGTCAGGCCTGCGTCCGGCGGGTCAGGGCCGCGCTGGCCGAGGTGGCTGGCGTCACGATCGACGAGGTCGTGATCGGCCGGGTCCGCGGCGCGCTCGACGGCGCCGAGCCGCAGGCCGTGGCGTCGGCGATCACCACGGCCGGCTTCACGCCGGTCCCGCCGCCGCCGCAACCGCAGGGATAGCGGTCAGGCCACTCGTGACCGACCCTGCCCCGCGCGCGCGCGCTGCGTTGACCTTGCCGATCGGCGGGATGTCGTGCGCGGCGTGCAGCGCCCACGTCGAGAAGGCGCTGATCGCGCAGCCGGGCGTGCGCGCGGTGGCGGTCAACCTGGTGACCCGCAGCGCGCGGATCGAGCTCGATCCGGCGATCGCGGATCCGGCCGGGCTGGTGGCCGCGGTCGAGCGCGCGGGCTACCACGCCGAGCTGCCGCGCGACGACGAGGACGTCGCGCTGACCCAGCTCGCCGATGATCGCGCCGGGGCGGCGCTGGCCCGCGATCGCGCGTGGCGCGCGGCGGCCGCGCTGACGGCGATGGTGGTGGTGATGATCGCCGCGGTGCCCCTGATGCCCCACCACGGGGGCGATCCGCTGGCCCGGGCGATGGCCTGGCTCGTCGAGGGGCCGGCCCATCGGCTGGCGCCCGGGCTGTGGTCGCTGCCGCCGGCGACCCTGGGCTGGGCGTTGATCGGCTTCACGGTGGTGGTCGGAGGGATCGTGGCCCGGCCGATCTGGGGCCGCGGGCTGGCGTCGCTCTACCGCCGGCAACCCGACATGAACGCGCTGGTCACGCTCGGCGCCCTGGCCGCGCTCGGCCTGTCGACCGCGGCGGTGATCGCGCCGGCCTCGGTCCACGCCGCCGGCGGCGGGCTGTACCTCGAGGCGGTGCTCGGCATCGCCGGCTTCGTCCTGCTCGGCCACGCGCTCGAGGCCCACGCCCGCCGCCGGACCACGGTCGCGCTGGTCGCGCTGGCCAAGCTGGCGCCGACCCGGGCCACGATCGTCGACGACGACGACACCCTGCGCGAGCTCGACACCGCGCTGCTGCGCAAGGGCGACGTGCTCGCGCTGCGGCCGGGTGAGCGGATCGCCGCCGACGCGGTGGTGGTCGACGGCGCCAGCGACGTCGACGAGAGCATGGTCACCGGCGAGCCGGTGCCGGTGCACCGGGTGATCGGCGACCGGATCATCGGTGGCACGGTCAACGGCACCGGCGGGCTGCGGGCGCGGGTCAGCGCGATCGGCCGTGGCTCGACCCTGGCCGGCATGCTGCGGCTGGTGCGCGAGGCCCAGGGCGCGCGAGCGGCGACCCAGCGGCTGGCCGATCGGGCCAGCGCGGTGTTCGTGCCGGCCGCGCTGGTGCTCGCGCTCGCGGTCGGGCTCGGCTGGTGGCTCGGGACCGGCCTGCTCGCGCTCGCGGCCCAGCGCGCGGCGACCGTGCTGGTGATCGCGTGCCCGTGCGCGATGGGGCTGGCGGTGCCGACCGCGGTGATGGTGGCCTCGGGCCGCGCGGCCCGGCTCGGCGCGCTGGTCAAGGGTGGCGACGTGTTCGAGCGGCTGGCGGCGGCAACGGTGGTGGCGTTCGACAAGACCGGGACCCTCACCGCGGGCTCGCCGGCCGTGGAGACGATGGAGACCGTGCCCGAGTCCGGGACCGAATCCGAATCCGAATCCGAATCCGAATCCGAATCCGAGTCCGAATCCGAGTCCGAATCCGAATCCGAATCCGGGGCCAGATCCGATCTCGATGCCGGCGCCGCGATCGCGGCGTGGCTCGGCCCGGCGGCGGCGGTGGCCGAGCGCAGCGAGCATCCGCTGGCGCGCGCGGTCGCGCGTGAGGCGCGGGCGCGGGGCCTCGTGCTGCCGGTGGCCCGCGACGTCGAGGCCTGGCCCGGTGCGGGCGTCACCGGCAAGGTCGGTGGCGCCGGGGTCGTGGTCGGCAGCGCCCTGGCCTGCGTCGAGCGTGGGGCCGACCCGGATGCGGCGGGCGCCGCCGAGCGACAGGTGACCGCGACCGGCGCGACCCCGGTGCTGATCGCGATCGACGGCCGGCTGCGGGGCGTGGTCGGGCTGCGCGATCCGCTGCGGGCCGACGCCGGCGCGGCGGTGACCGCGCTCCGCCGCCTCGGCCTCGAGGTCGTGCTGATCACCGGCGACCGCGCCGAACCCGCGGCCCGCGTCGCCGCCGCGGTCGGCATCGCGCAGGTCTCGGCCGGCGTCGATCCCGCCGGTAAGGTCGCGCGGATCGAGGCCCTCGCCGCGCGCGGCGTGATCATGGTCGGCGACGGCATCAACGACGCCCCGGCCCTGGCCGCCGCGTCGGTCGGCATCGCGGTCGTCGACGGCACCGACGTCGCCGGCGCCGCCGCCCACGTCACCCTGCTCCGCTCGGACCTCGGCGCGGTCGCCAAGCTGATCGCGCTGTCGCGGGCCACCGTCACCACCATGCGCCGCAACCTCGGCTGGGCGGTCGGCTACAACCTCGTCACCATCCCGCTGGCCGCCGGCGCGCTCAGCCACTGGGGCGTGCAGATCTCGCCGATGACCGCCAGCGCGCTGATGGCGATGTCCTCGGTCAGCGTGGTCGGCTCGAGCTTGCTGCTCGGCGGCCGCCTGCGCTGACGGTCAGAACCGCAGCTCGAGCTGGGCGCCGACCAGGAAGGTCAGGACGTCGTCGGCGTGGTAGCGGTGGCCGATGAGGTCGATGCGCGGCACGTGCAGCGGGTTGACCTCGACCGTGCTCGGCGTGACCAGGTCGTTGTCCTCGGTCTCGCAGGTCGCGGTGCTGCCGGTGCGGCAGGTCGGCAGGTCGACGCCGGCGTCGGTCGCGGTCAGCACGTGCTCGGTCTCGGTGCCGAGCTCGACCAGCGCGGTGACCCGTAGCTTGTGGCTGACCTCGATCCGGCCGTGGACCCGGCCGCCGAGCTCGAGGTAGTTCTCGACGTTGGTGATGCCGGGGTGGTCCTTGGCCTGGATCCCGGCCGTCACCGGGTCGGCGTCGAGGATCAGCGGCCCCGTGCCGGTCGACTCGCCGGCCAGCTGCAAGACCTCCCACATTTCGGTGTAGGCCCGGCCCTCGAAGTGGCCGACCACCTTGCCGCCGAGGCCGAGGCTGAGGCGGGCGCCGTCCTCGCCCTGATCGACGGCGTAGGCGTCGAAGCCGAAGCGCACCCCGCCCTCCTGGCTCGAGTCGGTGTTGCGGGCGCCGAAGCCGGGCGACTTGAACGGCGAGTCGGCGGTGGTCGCGAACGGCGCCATCCACCAGGCCTCGAACGTCGGCTCGGCCCAGCCCATGCGCCGGGTCACGGTGGTCCACAGCCGGACCTCGTGGACGCCGCGCCCGACCCCGGTCGAGCCGCCGAGGTCGGCGCGATCGATCGCCGCGATCTTGCCGATCGCGAAGCGGCCCTCGATCCCGAGCTTCCAGGTCGGCTTGGTGTCGTCGCGGCGCTGGTTCATCGGCGCCCACTGCAGCCCGACCTCGACCTGATCGACGCCGTGCCGGGTCGGTCCACGGAACACCGTCGGGTCGTCGGCCGCGAACCCGACGCCGCCGTTGGCGCCGTCGAAGCCGTCGGCCGGCAACAGACCATCTCGCAAGGTCGACGAGCTCGCGCGATCGACGCAGGTGCCGCCGGCGCCGAACACGCACGGAGTGTCGCGCTGATCGAGCTCGAGATCGCGATGATCGGCGAGCACGTACGGCAGCGCGACCGTGAACGCGACGTCGTGGAAGAGGCCGAGCTCGAAGCGGGGCACGACGGTGTGACGCGAGCCGGCGAAGACCAGATCATCGCCGACCGGGACCCCGTCGGTGGGCAGGGTGCCGGGCCGGCCCGACTGTTCGCGGCGGATGGCCGAGCGGCGGATGTCGAGCCGGTAGTCGACGGTCAGGTCGAGGTGGAAGTCCTTGCCGTCGTCGAACGTGGCGGCGACGTCGGACTCGGGGCCGGCGTGGGCCGCGCCCGCGTGGAGCGCGGTGGCAGCGACGACAGAGCAGACGAGGCGCCGCACGGCGACGGCACGTTACCCCGCGGTTCGCCGCCACCGCAAGCGCCCGGCGGCGATCGCTCAGCGAGCCTTGGCGAGCGATCTACAATGACGCCGGGCGTTCAGGGTCACGCGTGGAGGCTCGGGGTCTGCCTTCCTCCGCTCGCGGATCCAGGCAATGCGCAACGGGCGCCTAGTCGGGCCCGGATGGCCTCGGCGGCCCGGGCGGGTCGGCCAGGCCGAGCACGACCTCGACGACGATCCGGCCGACCGCGGCGATGGTCGCGGGATCGACCTTGTCGGCGGTGTCGGTCGGCTGGTGGTAGTCGTCGTGCATGCTGGTCGACAGCCACAGGTAGCGGACCCCGACCGCCGCGAAGCTGGCCTGGTCGGCGCGG
>JAYVSF010000072.1:0-5623 GCA_043775605.1 Myxococcales bacterium | reverse complement strand
GACGGCGACGGCGACGGCGACGGTTCACCTGGACCTTGACCTGAACACCAAACGTCGACGTCAACAACCGTCCGGGTCGACGCTCGCGTGATACGTCGCCGTCGCCGTCGCCGTCAACGATCACGTCAACGGCCACGATCACGTCGACGACCGCGTCCAACCCCGCAGAATGATCCGGATACTTGTGCGGGATCGAGAGCCGGAGCCTGTCGCTACTCGGTGCGCTGGATGATGTGGATGCCGAACTGGGTCTTGACGATGCCGACCTCGTTGAGCTTGAGGCGCAACGACAGGTTCTTGAACGGCGCGACCAGGCCGGCGGCGGGATCGACGTCGTAGCTGGTGCCGGCCGCGGCCGAGCCCGGATCCTCGGACAGCGACTTCATCAGCGGCTCGATCTTGGCGCCCTTCTTGAGGTCGGCGACGGTCTTCTTGACCAGGGCCTCGAGCTCGGCGCGGGTGCGCTTGGCGCCGCGCGGGTCGCCGGCGTTGACGTCGGTCCAGCCGAGGAGGATGTGCTTGACCTTGGCCTTCTCGGTCACCGGCTGGCGCGCCAGGATGGCGACGCTGTCGAGCTTGTCGGGGGTCGGCGGCGGCGGCGGCGGCGGCGGCGGCGGCGGGGTGACCCGCTTGATGATGTGCCAGCCGAAGTCGGTCTTGACCATGCCGGCCTCGCCCATCGCCAGGCGCAGGGACAGGTTCTGGAACGGCGGGACCATGCGGCCGCCCGGGCTCACCGGGTAGACCTGCGCGTTGTCCTTCGAGCCGGGATCCTCGGAGTACTGCTTCATCAGCCCGGCCATGTCCTCGCCGGCCTTGACCTTGGCCAGGATCTCGAGCGCCAGCTTGTCGGCGTCGGCCTTGGTCCGGGTCTGCGCGCGCGGATCGCTCATGCCCTGGGCCGCGGACGGCGTGTCCTTCCAGCCGATCAGCACGTGCTGGACCGAGACCTCGGCGGTGCCGGCGGGGCGGCCCAGGATCTCGGCCGACTCGAGCGGGTCGGGCGGCGGCGGCGCGACCCGCAGCATGACGTGGTAGCCGAAGTCCGTCTTGACGATGCCGACCTCGCCGAGCTTGAGCCGCAGGCCGAGCGCCTTGAACGGCGCGACCAGGCCGGCCTCGGGCGTGACCGGGTAGATCCGGCCGGTGTCCTTCGAGCCCGGATCCTCCGAGTACTGCTTCATCAGCGCGTCGATCTTGCTGGGATCGGCCTTGAGCTGCGCGACGAGGTCCTTGGCCAGCTTGGCGGCGTCGGCGTTGCTGCGCTCGCTGGTGCTGCGGCCCATGCCCTTCCAGCCGATCAGCACGTGCTTGATCTCGGACTCGGTCGCCAGCTCGGTGCGGGCGAGGATGTCCTTGCTGTCGAGGTCGATCACCGCGGCGCTGGTGGGCGTGCCGGTCACGGTGCCGCCGCTGACCGGCGTCTTGTTGTCGGCGCCCTTCTTGGCGCGCTGACAGCCGGCAGCGGCGGTGAGCAGGGCGAGCGCGAGGGTGGCCCACCGGGCGGCGCGGCGCGCGGTCGGACGAGGAAATGCGGACGGGGTGGTGCTGGCCATCGCGGCGCATCCTACCCCAAGGCCGAGCGCGTGCCAGGACTTGCCCCCGCGTCTACCGCGACGGGGACCTTGCGGCTATGCTGCGCCGAAATATGCATTCCCTGGGCGTCTGGATCGTCGGCGCAGCCGGCCACGTCGGTGCCTGCACGCTGATCGGCTGGGCCGGATTGCGCGCGGGGCTGCTCCCGCCGGTCGGGCTGGCCACCGCCGCCGAGCCGTTCGTCACCGTCGATCTGATCGGGTTCGAGCACGTCGTCTTCGGGGGCCACGAGACCGCGCCCCACTCGCTGGCCGACGCCGCCCGGGCCCTGGTCGCCGAGGGCATCCTGACCGCGGCCGTGGTCGACGCCGCGCCGGTCCAGGCCGCGATCGCCGCAGCCGAGGCCGAGCGCCGGCTCGGGGTCACGGTCGGCAACGCGACTGAGTTCGACCGGGTCCGGGCCGAGCTGGCCAGTTTCCGCGAGCGCCACCAACTCGATCGGGTCGTGGTCCTCAACGTCGCCTCGACCGAGGCCGACCCCGAGGGTCCGCCGCCGCCGGCCGAGCCAGGCGCGCTGTTCGCTGCGCTCGGCCGCGGCCAGACCCTGCCGCCGTCCTCGATCTACGCGGCCGCCGCGCTCGATCTCGGGCTGGCCTACGTCAACTTCACGCCGTCGACCGGCGCCGATCTGCCCGCCTTGCGGGCGCTCGCGGTCGAGCGCGGCGCGGTCCACGCCGGCGCCGACGGCAAGACCGGCCAGACCCTGCTCAAGACCGTGCTGGCGCCGATGTTCGCGATCCGGCGGCTCAAGGTCCAGAGCTGGGTCAGCCACAACGTGCTCGGCAACGCCGACGGCCGCGCGCTCGACGATCCGGCGCGGCGGGCCGCCAAGCAGCGCTCGAAGGGCGCGTCGCTCGGGGCGATCCTCGGCTACTCGCCCGAGCACAAGGTCGGCATCGACTACGTGCCCAGCTACGGCGACTGGAAGCTGGCGTGGGACCGGATCGTGTTCCAGGGCTTCGGCGGCGCCGAGATGACGCTCGAGCTGACCTGGCGCGGCAGCGACACCGCGCTGGCGGCGCCGTTGTGCATCGATCTCATCCGGCTGGCCGAGCTGGCGCAGCGCCGCGGCGAGCGCGGGATCCTCGAGCACCTCGGCCTGTTCTTCAAGGCGCCGATCGGCAACGACCCGGCCGCGGTGCGCGAGCACCGCCTCGAGAAGCAGTGGCAGCACCTGCTCGACCACGTCCTGTTCGCGGGCGCGGCCGCATCGGGAGCGGCCGGATGACGATCGGCGGGCTCCTGCGCCTGGTGCGCCCGCCCAACGTGTTCACCGCGGTCGCCGACGGGCTGGCCGGCCTGCTGGTGCTGTGGGGCCTCGGCCTGACCGTCCCCGATCGCGCGTGCCTGACGCTGGTGGCCTCGGCCTGCCTGTACCTGGCGGGCATCGTGCTCAACGATCTGTTCGATCGCCACATCGACGCCCGCGAGCGTCCGAGCCGGCCGATCCCGAGCGGCGACGTCAGCCCGATCGCGGCCGGCGTGATCGGTTTCGGCCTGATGGTGGTCGGCCTGGCGGCGGCGGCGGCGATGGGCCGCTCGCCGATGATCGTCGGCGGCGCGCTGGCGACCTGCATCCTGCTCTACGACGGCGGCCTCAAGAAGACCAAGCTCGGGCCGCTGGTGATGGGCGCGTGCCGCGGGCTCGACGTCGCGCTGGCGATCTCGACCGGGCTCGCGCTCGACGCGCGCTGGCCGGCGATCGCGATCGCGGGGCCGATGGTGCTGGCCCTGTACGTCACCGGTCTGACCTACATCGCGCGCGACGAGGTCGACGGCAACACCACCCGCCGGGCCCGGACTGGCTTGTCGTTCCTGGCCGTACTCGCGGTCGCGACGCTGGTCGGGCTGCTGCTCGCCGAGGGCCTACCGCGCTCGGGCTGGGCCTGGCCGTGGGTGGTGCTCGCGGTCGGGCTGGTCTGGCGCAACTGGGCGCCGGTGTGGCGCCGCCACGACGGGCCCTCGACCGGCCGCGCGATCGGCGGCGGCATCATCCTCATCCCGCTGATCGACGCCGCCATCGTCGCGGTCGCCGGCTGTCCGTTCTGGGCGGTGGGCGTGGTCGCGCTGGCGGTGCCGGCGCTGGTGTTGAAGCAGTTCTTCGCGCCGACCTGAGGCCCCGAGTTCGAGCCATGCGCCTCGGCTATAACACCAACGGCTTCGCCCACCACCGGCTGCTCGACGCGCTGGCGGTGATCGCCGAGACCGGCTACCGCGCGGTCGCGATCACGCTCGACGTCCATCACCTCGATCCGTTCGCCGCCAGTCACGCCGTCGAGCTGGCCGCGGTCGGCGCCGCCTGCCGCGCGCTTGACCTGATGCCGGTGATCGAGACCGGCGCCCGCTTCCTGCTCGACGCGCGGCGCAAGCACCGGCCGACGCTCCTGGCCGCCACCGCCGGCGAGCGCGCGCTGCGGGTCGACTTCCTGGCCCGCGCCATCGACGCCGCGGCCGCGATCGGCGCGCCGGTGGTGTCGTTGTGGTCAGGCTCGGCCGACGACGCGGCCGGCGACGCCGCGCTCGACGAGCGACTGGCCACCGAGCTGCGGGTGGTGTGCGCGCGGGCTCGCGCCGCCGGCGTCGTGATCGGCTTCGAGCCCGAGCCCGGCATGTACGTCGAGGACATGACCGCGTTCGCGCGCTTGAAGGCCATGGTCGACGACCCCGCGTTCAAGCTCACGCTCGACGTCGGCCACGCCCACCTGACCGAGCCGGCCGGCGCGGTCGCGACCATCGCGGCCTGGGCCGACGACGTCGTCAACGCCCACGTCGAGGGCATGGGCGGCGGCCTCCACGATCACCTGGTGCCGTGGGAGGGCGACCTCGACGTCCGCGCCGCCGTCGCCGCGCTCGCTGCCACCGGCTTCACCGGCCCGGCCTGCCTCGAGCTGTCGCGCCACTCGCACGACGCCGCCCGGATCGCCCGCCGCGCTTTCGACTTCCTGACCGCCGCGGGCGAGTCCTCCCGGTGATGCTGGGATCGCGACCGCCGGCGGCCGGCCGACCATCGCCCTCGGCTGGTATGACGCCGCGGGTGTGGGAGACGGCGCGCGACAGCAACCTCGAGGCCGACGGTGACGACCGCTCCGCCCCGGGCGCGGTCGTGGTGTGGAGCGACCGGGCGCCGCGCCTGATCGCGCTGCGGATCCCGGCAGCCGGGCTGGCGCTGGGCCGCGACACCGTGGCCGAGGCCAGCGACGACCGCATGAGCCGGCAGCACGTGCGCCTGACCTGGGAGGGCGATCGAGTCCGGGTCGCGGATCTCGGCAGCCGCAACGGGACCTGGGTCGACGGTCGGCCGCTCACGTCGGGCGAGGTGGTGGCGACGGTGCCGGCGGTGGTGCGGCTCGGGCGCTCGGTGCTGATCGTCGTCGCCGACGTCCGGCGGTTCGAGGGCGCAGAGGTCGCGGTCGAGGACGGGGCGGTCATCGGCCCGTCCCTGCGCGCGGCGTGGGTCGCGGTCGAGCGCGCTGCCGCTGGCGGACGCACGCTGGTGATCACCGGCGAGAGCGGCACTGGCAAGGAGCTGGCGGCGCGGGTCTTCCACCGGGCCGCGGGCGGCGGCGGCGGCGAGCTGGTCGCGGTCAACTGTGCCGCGATCCCGGCCGGCCTGGCCGAGCGGCTCCTGTTCGGCACCCGCAAGGGCGCCTACTCGGGGGCCGACCGCGACGCCGACGGCTACCTGGCCGCGGCCGACGGCGGCACCCTGTTCCTCGACGAGGTCGCCGAACTCGACCTCGACGTCCAGGCCAAGCTGCTGCGCGTGCTGGAGACCGGCGAGCTGCTGGCCCTGGGTGCGGCGCGGCCGCGGCCGGTCGCGCTCCGCATCGTCGCCGCGACCCTGCGCGATCTGCGAGGTGCGGTCGCGGCCGGTCGGTTCCGCGACGACCTGTACTACCGCATCGGTCGGCCCGAGGTGCGGCTGCCGGCGCTGCGTGACCGGCTCGAGGACCTGCCGTGGCTGGTCGCCGCCGCGGTCGCCGGCCGCGGCCTGCCGGTCCATCCGACGCTGATCGAGGCCTGCCTG
>JAYVSF010000071.1:0-12616 GCA_043775605.1 Myxococcales bacterium | reverse complement strand
GTCGCGCGTGAGTCAGAGTCAGACCGGGGTTGTTTCACAACCCCTGAGCCTGAGAGGGTTGGTCAGTATGAGGTTTCCGAACGCTCGCCGACGAGCGGTGAGCAACCCTCGGCTCTGATTCCGTACAGATCGGGCCGGCACCCCGGTGCCGGGCCGAACGATCGACAAGGCAGGGTTGGTCTTGACCAACCCTGTGACCAGGCGTGACCCTCGCGCGGGTCGAGGTCCGCGGCCTCAGCAAGCGGTACGGCCTGCACCGGGCGCTGGCCGGGGTCGAGCTCGAACTCGAGGCCGGCGAGGTCTGCGCCTTGCTCGGACCCAACGGCGCCGGCAAGTCGACGTTGATCGGCGTGCTGTCGACGCTGGTCCGGCCGACCGCGGGCTCGGTCCGCTACCTCGATGGCGACCAGGCCCGCGAGCCCGACGACCGGCTGCGCGCGGAGATCGGACTCCTCGCCCACGCCTCGCTCTGCTACGGCGAGCTGACCGCGATCGAGAACCTGGAGTTCTTTGCCGGGCTGTACGGCGTCGCCGATCCGACCGCGCGGGCGACCGCCTTGCTCGACGAGGTCGGCCTCGAGCCCCGGGCCCGGACCCAGCCGGCCCGCACCTACTCGCGCGGCATGCTCCAGCGCCTGGCCCTGGCCCGCGCGCTGCTGGCCCGGCCGTCCCTGCTCTTGCTCGACGAGCCGTTCACCGGCCTCGACCGCGACGGCGCCCAGGCCCTCGGGCTCCGGCTCGGCCAGGCCAAGGCCGAGGGTGCCATCGTCGTGGTCGTGACCCACGACCTCGAGGCCATCGCCGGGGTGACCGATCACGTCGTCGTCCTGCGCGCCGGCAAGCTCGCCGGCCGCGCCCGCGCCGCCAGCGGCTTCAGCTACGCCGACCTGCGCGAGCTGTACCATCGCCATGCCGCCTGAGCCGACCGCGAGTTGCCCGCTGCCGGCGGCCGACAGTACAACCGGGGCCGTGGGCTTCCTCCGTACCGCCGGCATCGTCCTGGCCAAGGACCTCCGGGTCGAGCTGCGCAGCCGCGAGGTCGTCTACACCATGGCGTTCTTCGCCGCGGTGATCGTCGCGGTGTTCTCGTTCTCGTTCGTCAAGGACCAGCAGGCGCTGGCGACCGCGGTGCCGGGCGTCGCCTGGTCGGCGGTGGTGTTCGCCGGCACCCTCGGCCTCGGCCGCGCGTTCGATCGCGAGCGCGAGGGCGACACCATGCGGGCGCTGCTGCTGTCGCCGGCGCCGCGGCTCGCGGTGTTCCTGGGCAAGGCCTGTGGGGTCGCGCTCATGGTGATCACGGTCGAGGCCGTGGTGCTGCCGCTCTGCCTGCTGTTCTTCAACCTCGATCTCGGCGGCGCGGTCTGGCTGCTGGCCCTGGCCTTGCTGCTGGGCGCGATCGGCTTCGCCCTGGTCGGCACCGTGTTCGCCGCGATGCTCCTGCGGGTCCGGTCGCGCGACGTGCTGCTGCCGGTCGTGCTGTACCCGGTGCTGGTGCCGATGATCATGGCCGGGACCAAGGCCACCGCCGCGATCTTGATCGGCGATCCCGAGGCCTGGTTCTGGACCCGGTTTCTCGCCGTCTACGACGCCGCCTTCCTGGTGGCATCGATCTGGACCTTCGAAGCGCTGGTGATCGAATGAACCGCTTCCTCGTCCCCGTCCTCGGCGGCCTGGCCATGATCGGCTTCGCCGTCACGCTCTACCTGATCTTCTACGGCACGCCGCTCGACGAGCTCCTGTTCTTCAACCAGAAAATTTTCTACTACCACGTGCCCTGCGCGATGGTCCTGTTCGTCACGGTGTTCGTCTGCGGCATCGCCTC
This sequence comes from Myxococcales bacterium, assembly GCA_043775605.1. Taxonomy (GTDB): domain Bacteria; phylum Myxococcota_A; class Polyangia; order Haliangiales; family Haliangiaceae; genus UBA2376. Next base: position 10,794 of record JAYVSF010000071.1, on the reverse strand, counting down.
GGCCGGATACCTGAAGAAGCGCGATCCGCGCTGGGACGACGTCGCCCACGCCGCCGGCGAGCTGGCGGTGCTGTTCGGCGCGATCGTGCTGGTCACGGGCATGGTCTGGGGCAAGGTCGCGTGGGGCCACTGGTGGAAGTGGGAGCTGCGCCTGACCACGTCGCTGATCCTGTGGCTGACCATGCTCGGCTACGTGATCGTGCGGAAGTTCGGCGGCGCCGGCAGCGAGCGCCTGAGCGCGGGCCTGGCGGTGTTCGGCATGGTCAACACCCCGCTGGTCTACTTCGCGGTCAAGCTGGCCGACGCGCTCGGTCAGGTCAGCTCGCACCCCAAGGCCCAGGTCGTGAGCAAGCTGCACGGCATGATGCGCGGCGCCTACTGGCTGTCGGTGCTCACCTTCGTGCTGTTCTACGTCGTGGTCCTGCTGGTCCGGTCGCGGACCGTGGCCACCGAGCGCCAGACCCGCGAGCTGCGCGAGCGCGGCCTCGACGCCGGGTTGTTCGAGGCCTGATCGTGCCGCGCTCACCGCTGCTCCCTCCCTGGTCCCCGTCTCTGGCTGCGAGGTTCGTCATGTCGCTCCGCTCGGTCCACTCGCTCCGTCGCTCGTCGCTCGTGCTCGCCCTCGCGGTCGGGCTGGTCCTCGCCGTCACCGGTCGGGCCCCGGCCCAGGATGGTGGCGCTGCCGCGGCGCTGCCCGCGGTGCCAACCGGACCGTCGACCACCCCGCCGTCGATGGGCCCCTCGACCACCGCGCCGCCGGCCGCCGACCAGCCAGCCCAGCCGCCGGGCCCGCCGCGGGGCGGTGGCATCGTCACCTACCACTCGCCGATGCGGCCGACGTGCGAGGACGAGCTCGCCAAGGACCGCGACTGGTTCGACAACCTCAAGGGCCGGCTCGCCGACAAGCTCAACCGCGACATCCACACCACCGCGGCCCACTACGCCACCGCCAACAACAAGCATGTGGTCGCGGCCTACGCCGTGTTCTGGGTGTTCACCGTCGGCTTCGTGCTGATGATGTGGCGGCGCCAGCGCGCGCTGCAGGCCGAACTGGCCCGCCTCGGGCGCGATCTGGCGAAGGCGCTCAAGGAGGGCGGGGCGTCGTGACCTTCGGCCACGTCTTCTTCATCCCGATGACGATGATGGTCGGCGTGCTGCTGGGCTTCGTGCTCGGCGCCCGGGCCTCGCGCAACCAGCTCGACCTCGAGCGGCGCCGCGACGTCGAGCGGGCCGCAGCCCGGGCCGCGCGCGAGGCTCGCAAGGCCGAGCAGGCGAGCAAGGCCGGGCCCGAGCCGTTCGACAAGCCCGACAAGGCCGAGCCCTCGTGAGCGCTGGTGGCGCGCCCTGGCGGATCGGACGCCACGGACCGCTGAGCGTCCTCGCTGACGGCCTGTGGACCGTCGACGCCGAGCTGTCGTCGCTGCCGATCGGCCGGCGGATGACCGTGGCCCGGGTCGCGGGCGGCCGGCTGATGGTCCACAGCGCGGTCGCGTGCGACGAGCCGACCATGGCGGCGATCGATCGGCTCGGCCCGATCCGCTTCATCGTCGTGCCCAGCGGCTTCCACCGCATGGACGCGCCGGCTTACGCCGCCCGCTACCCCGAGGCCCTGGTCCTGACCATGCCGGCGTCGCGGGCCCGGGCCAGCCAGCAGGTCGAGGTCCACGGCGACTACGGCCAGCTCCCGGTCGGCGCGCCGCTCACGTTCGAGCCGCTGGTCGGGGTCCCGGCCGAGGCGGTGTTCATCCACGCCGCGCCCGATGGCAGCGAGACCCTGATCTTCAACGACAGCTTCATGAACCTGCCGGCCTCGATCCCCGGGTTCCGGGGCTGGGTCGTGAAGCTGATCGGCTCCACCGGTGGCCCCAAGGTCACCCGCACCGCGCGCCTCGCGATGGTGAAGGACAAGCAGGCCTACGCCGACCACCTGCGACGCCTGGCCGCGCGGCCGCGCCTGGCCCGGGTCGTCCCTGGCCACGGCGCCATCATCCTCGACGGTGCCGCCGCCGCGCTGCGGCTCGCCGCCGACGGTTTGCGCCGCGCCGCGGCATCGTAGACAGGGGCCGATGCGGCGGGTTGCCGCGCAGATCGTCGTCGGAGAAACCGCGATCGTCATCGAATGTTGCGTCGTGTGCACGTTTTCGATTGCCACGCTCGCGCGGCGGGATTACGGTTGATTTGTAGACGGACAGAAGCTCTCGCCACCACGGTTCATCACCCTGGCAGGAGGTTCGGAGTAGAGCGACGAGCGACGGGAAGCAGTACCCAGTTGCAGCTCATCAGTCTCACGTGAGGTCCAGGCCGAGCGCCCCGGCGCTTGCCAAAAGATCCCATGACCAGAGGTCGGGATCACGTAGAGGGTCGTGTCCCCGGCGCGACGATCAGGAGTGCCTGACGTTCCGCGGCCGCCCGGCGACTGGACGACGTAACGACAGCAAGCCAGGAAGGAAACGAGTCACTAAAACATGCATCGCGTCACGAGAGGAGGAGGGCCGAAACCCCTCCTCCTCGCCATTTTCGGCGCACGCACGCAGCTCAGCGGCGCAGCCAGCGCTCGAGCCGGCCGCACGACATCACGACCTCGATGACCTCGAAGCCGCGCGGCGCCGGCTTGCCGAGGCCGTGATAGGTGACGACCCGGGTGCCGGGCGCCACGGTGGCCAGCCGATCTCGGGTGATCGACGCCGACCGGAAGAAGCGCGCCGGATCGCGACCGTCGTCGTCGAGCGCGACCGCGCCGGCGTGGGCGTGCTCGCCGAACGGGTTGAACAGGTAGAAGCCGGCGTAGCCGGACCAGTCGAGCGTGAGCGCGTCGCCGTGGACGAACTCGACGTTGGTGGCGCCCAGCCGGCGGGCGAGGTCGCGGCCGAGCTCGACCAGCGCGGGCCGGCGCTCGACCCCGACGAAGGTGGCCGCGGGGTGGGCGAGGGCGGCGGTGATGCAGAACTTGCCCACGCCGGCGCCGACGTCGAGCACGCGCTCACCGGCGACCGGGGCCAGTAGCCGGGCCGCGACCCGAGCGACCTCGACCGGCGTGAAGTGGACCCGCGACAGCGCCCACAGCCCCCGCGGCAGCAGGTCGTCGAACTCCTCGTCGGTCAGCGGCGTGAGCGGCAGCGCGGGCGCAGGCGACGACGAGGACAACGATGCAGTGTGGCACGGCCCATCGCCTGGCATAGAGTGCCCGGATGGCCGTCGATCCCGATCCGTCCGCCGCGCCCGCCTGGCAGCCCACCGCCTGCATCCTGTGCGAGTGCAACTGCGGGCTCGAGGTCCAGCTCGGCGGCGACGACGGCCGGCACCTGGTCAAGCTGCGCGGCGACAAGCGCCACCCGGCCTCGCAGGGCTACGCCTGCGAGAAGGCCCACCGCCTCGATCACTACCAGCACGGTCGCGACCGCGTGACCCGGCCGCTGCGGCGCCGGCCCGACGGCACGTTCGAGGAGATCGACTGGGACACCGCGATCCGCGAGGTCGCGGCCCGGCTGGCGGCGGTGCGCGATCGCGACAGCGGCGACGCGATCTTCTACTACGGCGGCGGTGGCCAGGGTAACCACCTGCCCGGCGCGTACGCGACCGCGACCCGGCGCGCGCTCGGCTCGCGCTACCGCTCGAGCGCGCTGGCCCAGGAGAAGACCGGCGAGTTCTGGGTGTCGGATCGGGTGATGGGCGGGTCGACCCGCGCCGACTTCGAGCACTGCGACGTCGGCCTGTTCCTCGGCAAGAACCCCTGGCACTCGCACTCGATCCCGCGGGCCCGGGTCACGCTCAAGGCGATCGCCGCCGATCCGGCGCGCACCCTGATCGTCGTCGATCCGCGCCGGACCGAGACCGCCGAGCTCGCGGATCTTCACCTGCAGGTGCGGCCGGGCGGCGACGCGTGGTTGCTGGCCGCGATCCTGGCGGTGATCGTCGAGGAAGAGCTCATCGCCCGCGACTTCGTCGCCGCCCACGCGATCGCGAGCGAGGTCGAGACCGTGGTCGCCGCGCTGCGGGCGGTGCCGATCGCGACCTGCTGCACCCGGGCCGGCGTCGACGAGGCGCTGGTCCGCCGCACCGCGCGCATCCTGGCCGGAGCGAAGGCGCTGGCCACGTTCGAGGATCTCGGCGTGCAGATGAACCACGGCTCGACGCTGGTGAGCTACCTGCATCGCCTGCTGATCGTGCTCACCGGCAGCCTGGGCCGGCCCGGCAGCCACTTCTTCCCGACCATGCTGGTGCCGCTGGCCAGCGGCGCGTCGTCGCGGCCGAGCCCGGTCGCCGGCGCGCTCATCGTCAGCGGCCTGGTGCCGTGCAACGTCATCGCCGACGAGATCCTGACCGATCACCCGAAGCGCTACCGGGCGATGATCGTCGAGTCTGCTAATCCCGCCCACTCGCTGGCCGACTCGCCACGCATGCGCGAGGCGCTGGCCGCGCTCGACACCCTGATCGTGATCGACGTCGCGATGACCGAGACCGCGCGCCTCGCGCACTACGTCTTGCCGGCCGCGACCCAGTTCGAGAAGGCCGAGGCCACCTTCTTCAACCTCGAGTTCCCGCACAACGTCTTCCACCTCCGGCCGCGGCTCATGCCGCCGCCCGACGGGCCCTTGCCCGAGGCCGAGATCCACGCCCGGCTGTGCGAGGCGCTTGGCGTCCTCACCGAGGCCGATCTGGCGCCGCTGCGCGCGGCCGCGGCCGGCGGTGATCGGGTCGCCTACGCCCAGGCCTTCATGGCCAAGGTCTTCCCCAACCCCAAGCTCAACGGTCTGGCGCCCGTGATCCTCTACCGGACGCTGCCCTTGCCCGACGACCAGCGCGAGGGCGCCGTCGTGTTCGGCCTCGCCCTCAAGGCCGCGCTCGAGCACCCGCGCTCGCTGGCCCGGGCCGGCTTCGGCGGTCCGCCGCTGGCCGCCGCCGAGGCGCTGTTCGCCGCGATCCTGCGTGGCCCGTCCGGCGTGGTGTTCGCGGTCGACGAGTGGGCCGACGTGCTGGCGCGGCTGCCGACGCCCGATCGCAAGCTGCACCCGGCCTTGCCCGATCTGCTGGCCGAGCTGGCGAGCCTGTGCGCCAGCGACCCGCTCGCGCCCGATCCCGCGTTCCCGTTCGTGCTGTCGGCGGGCGAGCGCCGGTCGTTCACCGCGAACACGATCTTCCGCGATCCGGCGTGGCGCAAGAAGGACGTCCAGGGCGCGCTGCGCATCAGCGTGGGCGACGCCGCGGCCCTCGGCGTCACCACCGGCGCGCCGGTGCGGATCACGACCCGGCGCGGCTCACGGGTCGCCATCGTCGAGATCGACGACGCCATGCGGCCCGGCCACCTGTCCTTGCCCAACGGCGGCGGCCTCGGCGATCCCGCCGGTGCCGGCCTCGACCCTGCGGCCGGCGGCGTCGCGCCCAACGAGCTCACCCGCAGCGAGGATCGCGATCCGTTCGTCGGCACGCCGTGGCACAAGCATGTCCCCGCCCGGCTCGACCGCGTCGACCCCGTCACGTGATCACCAACGCGGGTCGGCGCGACGGTCCCCGAGATCGCCGTGGTACGTTCCTCCAGAGGATTCCCGTGATCACGAGCATCACCATCGACGGCCTGCGCGGCATCCGGCATGGCGAGGTCGCCGGCCTCGGCGGCCTCTCGATCCTGGTTGGCCCCAACGGTTGCGGCAAGAGCACGGTGCTCGACGCGCTGTTGATCGGAGCGTCGCCCTGGCCGGCGAGGGCGGTCTGTCGGGTCGTTCGGCGGCGAGCCGAAGTCGTCGTGGGCCAGTCGCCTATCCTGAGCCCGGCGTGGCTCGCGCATCACGGGAGGAGCAGGGCGGCGATCGCCATCCGGGTGGGTGGGATCGCCACGTTCACGGGGACGCTCGTCCAGGTCAAGCAAGCAGGCGCAGACATCCTCACTGAGGGAACGCTCACAGCACGGTTCCCTGGTCACGGCGTGCACTGGGATCGTGCGAGCTGTCGGGTGACCACGGAGGACCTGCGCGAGGGCGCCCCCGAGACGACGCTGATCGATCCGATCGAGGACCCGATTGCGCCACTGCACTCGGTCTACTCCGATGCCGCGCGACGTGGTCGCGTCACCTTCGCAAACGAAGTGCTGAGCGACCTGATTCCGCGGTTCGCCCGCTTGGAAATTCTCACGGAGGCAGGCAACCCTGTCCTCTACATGCACCTGGGCGACACGCCGGTGCCAGTCGCGTTGGCAGGCGAGGGTGTACTTGCGTTGGTACGCACAGTCCTGGAGCTTGCTGCGTGTGACCAAGGCGGCATGGCGCTCCTCGAAGAACCCGAGGTCCACCAGCATCCGCGTTCCCTTCGTCTGATGGCGCAGGGCATCTGCGCTGCGGTCAAGCGCGATGTCCAGGTCATCCTGACGACCCACAGTCTCGAGTTGATCGAATCACTGCTCCACGCGGCGGCAGAGTCGCAGACACTCGACCGGACGTCGATGCACCTGGTCCGACTTCGCGACGGGGAACTGAGCGCGACGCGCGTTGCCGGCGAGGTGGCCAAATTTCAGATCGTGGAGATCGGCGAGGACCTGCGATGACGGTGGGCGGGGCGAGGCAAGAGCGACGGATCTGGACGATCTACTGCGAGGGTTTCCACGATCGCGACTTTCTGGGTGGGCTGTTCGAGGATGTCCTCGGCTTCGTCGCGCGCCGCGGGGAACAGGGCACGGAGGGATTCTTCGCCTTCCGGCTGGCCGACGCTGACCTCTGGATCAAGCAGCACAAGGGCAAGCAGAAAGTCGTCCGCGCCTTCGACGCCGCGCTCCGCCAGTCGGATGCGACGCGGCCCTCGGGGCTGGTCATGTGCCTCGACGAGCGTGACGAGGACGAGCGCCCGACGATTGCCGACGTCCTCGGCAGCGCTAGCGATCGGCTGCGCGCCGTGGCCCGCAACGCGATCGCGACAGAGCCGGCCCTGGGCGGGGCCACGTTCGATGAGTCGACCGGGATTCTCCGGTTGAAGGACGGCGCGGAGGTTTGGCTCGCCTCGATCACCTGGTGCTGCAGCGACCCCATGGGCGAGCACCTGCCGGACCGGCAGAACCTCGAGCGCCTCATCACCGCCGCGTGTTGCGAGGCGTACCCGGAGCGAGGCCTCACGGTCCGTACCTGGCTCGACTCACGGCCGCAACCGCCGACCGACGCTTCATCGCACGACAAGGCCTACTCGTGGTCGCACATGGCCGGTTGGTATCCGAGCCCGGGCGGTAGCGACTTCTTCCGCGCGGTGTGGCGCGATCCACGGACGCGGGCCTCGCTGTGTCGGCGGATGGCCACCACCGGCATCGACGCGATGCTCGCAGCCATCGGCGTCGCGCCGCCCTGGTCGAAGGGCGCCCCGACGACGAGCCCGGTCGATCGCTCGCCGCCGAAGGAGCCATGAGATGACGCGCCCCTCGTCCTTCGCGGTGATCTTCGTGCTCGTCGCGGCGGCCTGCACCGGCGGCGGTGATGGCGGGCCGCAGGTGCAGCTGGGGCCGGACCTCGGGTTCACGGCGCCGAACAACCTGGTCACGTGCCAGGACGGCTTCCCGATCCAGATCAACCCGACGTTCCCGCAGCCGTTCACCGGCCAGGGCGCGCCGTCGTGCCTGCTGCTGACGTTCTTCACCGGCGCGCAGGCGCCCAGCCCCGGCACCGTGGTCGGTGCCAACCTGTTCGTCGGTGCGGTCACCGGGCCGATGCGCTTCGTCCGCATGCGGGTGCTCTTGCAGAACCCCGGCAGCCCGGCGTGCTGCTCGGCCGAGCAGTACGGCGACACCTTCACGCCGGCCGCCAACACCATCACCACCGTGCCGCTCGACTTCCCGATCACCGCGGATCACGTGCCGCCGCCCGAGGACACCACCACCATCGCCGCCGGCGATCTGGTCGGCCTCGAGATCCTCGCGCCGAACATCCCCATCCCCGGCACCTGGATCCACAACGGCGGCAGCGAGCTCGGCCTGCCCAACTACGAGTGGCTGCCGGCGCTGTCGACCCGCGGCCTCGGCGCGCCGACCCAGAACCTGCGCTCCGAGGGCAGCTTCAGCGGCTTCCTGCCGGCGTACAACCTCGAGTTCCGCGCGCAGTAGGAACTGGTACGGCCTTGCCGGTCGGAGGGGCCGAGGAAGGCAGACCCCGAACGTTCCCCGTGACCCCACACACCCGGCGTCATTGTCGATCGTTCGCCAAGGCTCACTAGCCGACGGGACCAGAGGGCGACCGGCCGCCGCGCGGTCGATGGTCACTCGAGGCTCGCCGCCGGGGGTGGCTGAGGTAGGGTAGGCCCATGGACACGATCGACCGGATTCTCCCGCTGTGCGACCTGCTCCTGGGTGCGGCCTACGCCGACGGCCGCCTCGATGCTCGCGAGCAGGACACCGTGCGTGAGCTGCTGGCCGATCTGATGGGCGGTGAGGTCCCGTCCGCGGTCGAGGCGTACATCAGCGCGTTCGACCCCAAGACCTTCGTCCTCGCCGACGCGGCCGAGGCGTTCGTCGAGGATCCGATCGACGACCGCAAGCGCATCCTCTACCTGGTCGAGGCTGTGCACGAGGCCGACGAGGAGCTCGACCTGTCGGAGGACGCGTTCATCACCGACCTCGGCAAGGCGCTCGGGCTGCCGGCCAGCGCGCTCGACGGCCTGACCGCGAAGTTCGAGGTCGGCGACCTCCGCACCGGCCTCGAGGCGGTGCGCAAGGGGCCGCCGCCGATCCCGAAGGCGCGCTGACCACCGCGCGATCAGGCGTCGCGCATGGCCGCGAGCGCCGCGGCGAGCTCGACGGCCGACGGTCGCGCCAGCGCGCAGCGGTCCAGCGCGGCGGCGGCCAGCGACGCCAGCGCGCGATCGGCGAGCGCCGGCGCGTCGGTATCGACCACCGCCGCCATCGACAGGTAGCTCGCGGGGCGCGCGAACAGGCGGGCGCCGGCGGCCAGCTCCCACAGCACGACGCCGAGCGCGAAGACGTCGACCGCGCCGGTCCACGCCAGGCCCTTGACCTGCTCGGGTGCCATGTACGCCGCGGTGCCGCGCACCGGCCCGCCATCGCCGATCGGGCGGGCCACGCCGAGGTCGCACAGCACCGCGCCACGGGGGCCGAGCAGGATGTTCGACGGGTTGAGATCGCCGTGGACCCAGCCGTGGGCGTGCAGGTGGGCGACGCCGCCGGCAATCTCGGCGACGACCGCGAGCCAGGCCGGCCGCACCAGCGGGCCCTCGCTCAGGCGCGCGCGCAGGTCGGGGCCGTCGACGCGGTGGACCGCGAGGTACGGCCGAGGGCCGCCCGCGGTCGCGGCCTGACCCTCGTCGTCGTCGCTCACCGCGGCGACCACCGCCGGGTGCGGCGGCAGGCCGGTCGTCAGCGTGTGCTCCAGCGCAAACAATGCCGCCAGCGCCGGATCGCGCGCCGCGTGGCTGTGCAGGCGCTTGATCGCGACGGGCTCGGCGGTGCGGTCAGTGGTCGCAGCCCGCCGAGCGGCCCGGACCTCGGCGAAGGCCCCGGTCGCGATCACCCGCCCGAGGATCCAGCGGCCGCAGCGCTCGTCGGTCGGCGTCGGCGGCGGCATGAGCGTCGCGGATGCTAGCACCGGTGCTAGATTCCGGCCGTGCCATACGACCTGACCCTCACCGAAGAGCAGCAAGCGTTGATCCAGACCGCGCGTGACTTCACGCGCAAGGAGATCATCCCGGTCGCCGCCCACTACGACGAGTCCGGCGAGTTCCCGCGCGAGATCATCAAGAAGGCGTGGCAGACCGGGCTCACCTACGTCGAGGCGCCCGAGGCGGTCGGCGGGCTCGGCGGCTCCTGCCTCGATCACTGCCTGATCCAGGAGGAGCTGGCGTACGGCTGCCTCGGCTTCAACACCTCGATCATCGCCAGCAGCCTGGGCGCGATGCCGGTGATGATCGCCGGTACGCCCGAGCAGCAGCAGGAGTGGCTCGGCCGCGCCATCGACAACGGCGAGATCACCGCGTACTGCTGCTCGGAGCCCGACGCCGGCTCCGACGTCGCCGCGCTGTCGACCCGGGTCAAGAAGGACGGCGACGACTACGTCATCACCGGCCAGAAGCGCTGGATCACCAACGGCGGCGTCGCCGACTGGTACACGGTGCTCGCGACCTTCGACCGCGGCCTCAAGCACAAGGGCATCGCCTGCTTCGTCGTCGACGCCAAGACGCCCGGGGTCAAGGTCGGCCGCCACGAGAACAAGATGGGGCAGCGCTGCTCCAACACCTGCGACGTGCTGTTCGACGAGGTCCGGATCCCGAAGCGCAACCTGCTCGGCGCCGAGGACGGCGGCTTCAAGGTCGCGATGAAGACCTTCGATCGCTCGCGGCCGTGGATCGCGGCCGGCGCGACCGGGGTGATCCGCCGCGCGCTCGACGAGAGCCGGGGCTACGCGCTCGAGCGCAAGACGTTCGGCGTCGCCATCGCCCAGCACCAGGCCATCCAGTTCATCCTGGCCGAGATGGCGATCGCGTACGAGACCACACGGCTGCTCTGCCACAAGGCGGCGTGGATGGTCGACCAGGGCGACCTGTCGTCGATCGTGTCGGCCTACGCCAAGGCCTACGGCGCCGACGCCGCGATGCGGGTCACCACCGACGCGGTCCAGGTGTTCGGCGGCTACGGCTACACCAAGGAGTACCCGGTGGAGAAGCTGATGCGCGACGCCAAGCTGCTCCAGATCTACGAGGGCACCTCGCAGATCCAGCGGATGGTGATCGCCAAGAACCTGCTCGGGAGGTGACATGCCGCTCGTGATCAACGCGCTCCGCGACGTCACCGCCGACACCGTCAGCTGGATCCGCGGC
>JAYVSF010000070.1:0-16322 GCA_043775605.1 Myxococcales bacterium | reverse complement strand
CCTGGCCCAGCTCCAGACCATCGCCAGCCAGGCCGCCGGCGACGACGCCGATCGCAAGGAGCTGGTCCTGCTCATCCAGAAGGCGCGCGACCTGCGCAGCGGCAGCCGCGCGAAGACGGCGATCGCCGAGTAACGCAAGCCGCGCGCCGACGACGGTCAGGGAGTTGGCAGCAGCTCGCGCACCTTGCAACGCGCGGCCGTCTCGGGGATCTCGACCTCGTCGTCGTCGACCAGGACCCGGACCGAGCGGTACGCGCCGTCGGCCATCGGCTCGGTGCGGACCTCGAGGCGCCGCGTCTGGAGGTCCAGGCGCCAGTAGCAGGTGACGCCGCCGGCCGCGTAGATCGCGACCTTGCGCAGGTCGCGCACGACAGAGGTGTCGGTGATCTCGACGACGAGGACGGTGTCGGCCCCGGCCGGGTGGCGCCGCTCGAACGTGTCCTCGCCGCCCCGCGCGACCGCGATGTCAGGCTCAGGCAACTGGAACTCCGAGATCGCCAGCGGCAACTGAACTCGGACGCAATAGTTGTCGGCGTAGGTTCGCTGGAGGCGGCGGTCGAGGCGGTAGACCGAGCTGGCGTGGGGTGGGTCCTGCGGGGCCATGATCAGGAGCTCTCCGTCGATCAGCTCGAGCCGATCTTCTGGTTCGATGATGCCGGCCTTGACCATCAGCATCACCTCGTCGGCGGTGAAGCGGCGGCGCGGCTCGTCATCGGCGGCCAGGATCATGTCGACTCCAGGATAGCACCGCGCGCGTTCGCGCTCGGAGGGACGCCCGCGGGGCAATGGCGGCGCCGCAGCGGACGGAGGTCGTGGTTCCATGATGCGTGGGCTATCGGCCAGGCCGGCGCCCGGTTGCGGGTCGAGCGCGAATACGCGCCCGTTCGAAGGGATTGGTCCGACCTTTTTCCTTGACGGCTCGGGGCGTGTCCGCTTTCATCCGCGCGATGCGCCCGCTTCAGCTCCTCGGCGTCCTCGGTCTCGCGCTCGGCCTGGTCGGCGCGTGTGGTGGTGGTGGTCCCGGCAACGGCGGGGGCGACGACGTCGGCGTCGACGCCCAGACCCCGGTGACCCTGATGTTCGTGACCCCGACCGCGGGCGCCCGCTTCGTGCGCGACCGGCTCGAGCCAACCGATGGCTGGCGCGCGGCCCAGGTCGCGGTCCAGGTCGCCGCCACCGGCGACGTGGCGTCGATCGATCTCGCGGCCGGCGACCTCGCGCTCGGCCCGGTCGACGGCACCGGCCACGCCGACCTGCTGCTGATCGAGCCCGGCACCACGCCCCTGACCGCGACCGCGCGCGACGCCGCTGGCGCCGCCCTCGCCACCGCCACCGTCGACGTCACCATCGCCGAGCCCGAGGTCGCGAGCTGCCGGGCCTGGCTCGATCTCTACGGCATCCGCTACAGCGTCGGGCCGGTCAGCCAGGGCGTGGCCGACCCGGTCACCCTGATGATGCCGGTCAACGGCGTGCCGTTCCGCTACGAGACCAACGTCAACCGACGCAACACGTTCTTCATGGACTGCTCGCTCGCGCGCTCATTGGTGGAGGCCGCGCCGTTCTGGCGCAGCCGCGGCGTGGTCGAGGTCGCCGACATCGGGGTCTACAACTACCGCTGCATCGGCTCCGGCACCCCGCCCAACTGTCCGCAGGGCATGTCGCAGCACGCCTACGCCAAGGCCATCGACCTGGCCGCGTTCAAGCTCACCGACGGCACGACCTACACGGTCAAGACCGACTGGGTGATCGATCCCGCGACCGAGAAGACCTGCGAGGCGGCGACCTCGACCCCCCTCGACGAGTGGCTGCACAAGCTGATCTGCGACCTCAAGGGTCACCAGACCTGGAACATCGTGCTCACGCCCAACTACAACGCGGATCATCGCGACCACTTCCACGTCGACCTCACCGTCGGGTCGGACTTCATCCGCCGGCGGACGATGATCGAGCAGGGCCCGAACGACTGGTGACCCTGGACGATCAGGAGCTCAGCGATCAGGAGCTCTTGGTGAGCTTGCGGTACTCGTTGATGTGGCGGATGGCCTGGCGCGAGTCGCCGGTCTGATCGAAGAGGGTGGCGAGGTTGTAGTGGGCCTCGGCCAGGGCGCCGTCGAGCTCGAGCGCGCGGGTGTAGAGGAAGATCGCGTCCTGCTCGCGGCCGGCGTCCTGGGCGACCACGCCGAGGTTGTAGACCGCGGTGGCGTCCTTGGGATCGAGGCGGAGCGCGGTCGAGAAGCACTCGGTGGCTGCCTCGCCCTGGGCGCCCTCCGCGTGCAGCCGGCCGAGGTTGATCCAGGCCTCGATGCAATCGGGGCGCAGCCGCAGGCTCCGGCGGTAAGCGTCGATGGCCGCCGCGGCGTCGCCGTCCTCGAGCGCGATCGCCCGCTCAAACCAGTCCTCGGCGGTCAGGGCCGGGGCCGGGGTCAGGGCCTCGATCGGGCGCGACGGCAGATCGTGGAGCTGGCCGGCCGGGACCGCCAGCGCCGGCGACGAGGCCGACGCGAGGTACGGACCGAACGGCAGCGGCAGCTGCCCGGCCAGCGGGGCCGGCTCGCCGCGCACCCACAGGTGGCCGTCGCGGACCTCGATCGGGATCTCGGCCAGCGACGCCCCGGGCGGCAACTGCCGCTGGATCTCGACCAGCTCGCGACGCGCGCGGGCCAGCGGGATGCCGGCGCCGACCACCGACTTCACGGTCCGCAGCGCCGACAGATCGCGGAACGACAGGCGCACCGGCAGGTCCTGGCCGCCGATCAACCCGGCGCGGACGCAGCTACGGACCGCCGACTCCGGCAGCCCGATGAGCTGCGCGGCATGGCGCGCGGAGTAGCTCGACCACACCTCGCCATGATTCCCAGGCCGATCCCAGGGTGTCAAGGAACCAGCGGGCCCGGGATAGCTCCCGGCCCGCACCCCGGACCCGAGATCGGATCCGGACCAACTCCCGAGCCCGGCCCGTCTTGCGGCGCCATGGCGCTGCGCCACGCGCAGTCTTCTTCCGCGACAGGGCGTCGCTCGCGATGGACCTGGTGGTCAAGAAGGACGCCACGCTCGCCACGAGCTACCCGGTCGGCGTCTCCTACCAGGACGGCAACAAGAAGAAGCTGGTGTTCAGCGTCAGTGACGAGGGCTTCTGCGGCCACGTGGCTCACCTGGCCGCCGACGTCGCGGTGGTCAACGGCGCCGCCAGCGAGCGCGCGCACCGGCGCCAACGATCCGATCAGGGCGGGTCGGGGAGCGACCGGAGGAAGGTCGCCACCGCGTCGGCCGCGCGCGCGACCGGATCGATCGCGGCCTTCTTCGGCGCGGCGAAGCCGTGATCGACGCCGGGCAGCGCGCGCAGGGTGGCGCGCTCGCCGAGGCCGGCCAGCACGGGCTCGAGCAGCGTGAGGTTGGCGAGCTTGTCGCGATCGCCCTGGACGAACAGCATCGGAACGCGGACCGCCGCCAGGTGCGCGGCGCGCGTGATCGCGGGCTGGCCGGCAGGATGGAGCGGGAAGCCGAGGAAGACCAGGGCCTCGACCCCGACGAACGCGGCCTCGGCCTGGGCCTGCGACGTCATCCGCCCGCCCATCGACTTGCCGCCGGCGCACAGCCGCAGGTCGGGCCAGCTCGCCCGCGCATGGGCGCACGCCGCGCGGGCCAGGGCCATCACCCGCGGCGCCGGATCGGGGCGAGCGCGGCCGGCGGTGCGTGACGGCGTCTCCCAGCGCAGCGTGGCGATCGCGCGGCTCGCCAGCGCCTGGGCGATGGCCTCCATGAAGTCGTGGCGCATGCCGGCGCCGGCACCATGGGCGAGGACGAACAGCCAGCGCGCCGACGCCGGGATGCAGGCCAGCCCGGCGATCGCGCCATCGTCGCCTGCGTCGGCGGGGATCGACACGACGGTGACGGGCGCGCTGCTCACGGCACGCAGCGTACACGGTGCCGGCTCGGACTCGAGTTCGGCTACGATGCCTTCCTTGTTGTCTCGCTCCGCCTTCTCCCTCGCGCTGCTCACGTTCGCCCTCGCCGGCTGCCACACCATCCGGTCCTACGAGGACACCACCCGCGGCGACACCACGTACGAGCGGCGCGCCGAGCCGCCGCGCGCGCTGCCCCCGCGGCTCGAGCTGACCGACGACGGTCGGTTCCGCTTCATCGAGCCGCTGGTGTGCGGTCGCGACGCGATCACCGAGCTCGAGATCGCGCGGGTCGACCGGCGCAGCCCCAACGCGGCCGCCCTGGTGGTCGGCGTGATCGCGACCGCGATCGGCGCGGTGGCACTGGTCAATGGCACGGCCGGCGACGATCCCGCGGGCTCGCCCCTCACCTACGTCGGCCCGGTCGCGATCGCCGGCGGCCTGCCGTTCGTGATCGGCCCGCTCATCGGCAACCGGACCTCGCGCAGCCTGCTCGGGGTCCAGCAGCTCCGGGCCCCGTCCGAGGACGAGCGGTGCGGCGAGCGGCCGGTCGCGGCCACCCGCGCGACCCTGGGCTGGAGCGGCCTGCGCGCGGTCGGCGCGGTCGACGCCGACGGCGGATTCGCGGTGTCGCCGTTCGAGTTCGTCGACGCCTTCGACGTCGCCGACGCGCCGCCCCTGGCCCTCACGATCGCGGTCGAGCGCGCCGGCAACCGGCCGCTGGCGCTCGACGCGGTGATCGACAAGACGGCACTGGCGCGGGCCGCGCCCGGCTTCCTCGCCCGCATCGGGATCGACGCCACCATCGAGCCGATCCGCAAGGTGCCGCGGCTCGAGCCCGGCGCGCTGATCCTGCATCGCGGCGGCCCGCCCGGCGCCCGTGTGCTCGAGCTCTCACTGCCGCTGGCCAACGCCGGCCCCGGCGACGCCTTCGCGGTCCGGCTGATCCTGTCGAGCCCGCACCCCGAGCTCGACGGTCGCGTGCTCTACGCCGGCCGGATCGCGGCGCACACCGATCGGGCGATCGCCGGCGCGCTGGCGCTGTCCGACGACGCCGATCGCGCGCTCGCGACCGACGAGCTGGTGCTGTCGGCCCGGCTGCGCGACGCCCACGACGCCGCGCCCGAGACCCCGATCCGGTTCCGCGGCCGGGTCAGCGATCGCTGAGCCCGGGCGGTGCCTGACGCTTTGCCGGGCGTGTGGCAGGATGCGCGGATGAAGCTGTCGACGACGTTGTTCCTCGCCCTCGCGCTCGCCGCCGCGGCCTGTGGCGGCAAGAAGTCCGCGCCGACCACGCCCGCGCCCGGCGCCGCCGCGCCGACCGGCACCCTCAAGGAGCTGCAGAACGGCGATCGCGCCTGCTACGTCGTCGTCGACACCGACGCCGGCGAGCAGTCGATCGAGGGTTCGTTCGACCTGTGCGAGGGCGGCCCGCACGACGCCACCGCGCTGATCGGCCAGCGCGTCACCTGGACGACCGAGAAGGCCAACGTCCTGGCCGCGTCGTGCGAGGGCGACATGGACTGTGGCAAGTCCGACGAGGTCGAGCTGATCATCACCCTCACCGCCGCGCCCTGACCCATCGCGCCCCCCCGCGCCGACCGGCGCCGTGCTATCCCCGCAGCGTGCCGGCCGAGGGGATCCATCTGACCGCGCTGCGCGAGGCCTTGGCCGCGCCCGGCCTCGGCGCCAGCGCCCGCCGGCGCATCGTCCGCCACGAGGACGCCGCTCGCCTCGGCGCGCTGCTGGTCGACCTGCCCTACTTCGATCACTACGTCGGCGAGGTCGTGCGCTACGCCACCGGCCGCGCCGCCCGGACGTCGCCGTGGGGCGCGATCCTGCACCAGGGTGGCGCCGTCCCGCTGTTGACCGCGCTGCTCGACGTCGCCCGCGCCGAACCCGAGCCGACCATGGGCGCGGTCGCGCTCGGCCTGGCCTCCCATCTGGCGATCGATCGCGCGCTGCACCCGCTGGTCAACGCGCTGGCCCGCGCTCACCCCCACGGCGATCACGGCACGTCGCACCGCGAGGTCGAGAAGTTCCAGTCGATCTGCTTCCACGAGGAGTACCTCGGCCGCGATCTGATCGGCGACCCGGGCATCAGCGTGCACCTCACGATTCACCTCGTCCGCGCGCTCGACCAGCCGGCGCTGGCGCGGCCGATCCTCGCCGCCTTCACCCAGGCCCTCGGCAAGGCCCCGACGCCGCGCGAGCTGGCGCGCCTCGGCCGCGGCTACCGGGCCCACATGCGGCTGCTCGGCTCGTTCCTGGGTCGGCGGATCACCACGCCGGCGGCCAAGGAGGAGGCCCGGGCGCGCTTCCTCCACGGTCCGTGGGGCACCTTCGCCGAGCACCTCGACCGCGCGGTGGTCGCATCGCTGGCCGTGATCGACGCCGCCGCCGACGTCCTCGACGCCGGCTCGCGCGACGTCGTCCGTGCCCACGCCGCGCTCGCGCGGATCCTGCCGCCGGGCACCATCGATCCTGCGGGCGACGACGTCGACCTCGCTCGCCGGTTCGACGTCGCTCTGCCACGAGCGACCGCCGACGCGACCGCCGGCGCGGCCTGACCCGAGGCCCCGACCAAAGGTCGGGCCGGGGTTGAATGTCGAGATCGGGACCGGGGTCCACCCCGGTGCCGATCGATCGATGACCCAGGGTTGGATCCTGGCCAACCCTGTGTCCGCGTCGCCGCCGGCGCCGGCTTCGACTATCCTCGGCGGCGGTGGCCAACCCGATCGACGACACCGTCCCGCTGGCCGCCGTCGCCGACGACGACGACGAGCCCGGGTCCGGCGATGACGACCTCCGCCGGCTGCTGGCCGGGGTCGCCCACGCACCGCCGCAGCCACCACCCGCGACCGCCGGCGACCGCGTCGGGCGCTACGTCCTCATCCGCCGGATCGGCGCCGGCGGCATGGGCGTGGTGTTCGCCGCCTACGATCCCCAGCTCGATCGCCGGGTCGCGATCAAGCTCTTGCGCGCCGAGCTGGTGGCCACGCCCGGCTCGAACGGCCGCGAGCGCACGCTGCGCGAGGCCCGCGCGCTGGCCCGGCTCATCCACCCCGGCATCGTCGCCGTCCACGACGCCGGCTTCCACCGCGGCGAGCTGTACATCGTCATGGAGCTGGTCGAGGGCGAGAGCGTGCGCGACTGGCTCGCGGCCAGCCCGCGCGCGGTGGCGGCGATCGTCGACGTCTTCCGCCAGGCCGCGATCGGGCTCGGCGCGGCCCACGCCCAGCAGATGGTCCACCGCGACTTCAAGCCCGACAACGTGCTCATCGGCAAGGACGGCCGGGTCCGCGTCGCCGACTTCGGCCTGGTCCACATCGCCGACGCCAGCAACCAGGACAGCGCGACCGCCAACGCGCCCGACGGCGCCCGCCCCGCCGCGGGTCCAGCCCCGGCCAAGGACGCGCCCTTCGCCGCGACGCCGGCGCTGACCGTCACCGGCGCGTTCATGGGCACGCCGGCGTACATGGCGCCCGAGCAGCTCGACGGTCTCGATGTCGACGCCCGCGCCGATCAGTACGCGTTCGGCCTCAGCCTGTGGGGGGCCCTGTTCGGCGCCTCGCCGTGGAAGACCACCGAGCTGGGCCCGCGCCGCAAGGAGATGGCCGCCGGTCCGCCGACCGAGCCGGCGACGACGAACCCGGTGCCGGCGTGGTTGCGCGCGATCGTGCGGCGGACGCTGGCGCCAGCGCCGGTCGACCGCTTCCTGTCGATGACCGCGGTGGTCGCGGCGATCGATCGCGGCCTGTCCCGACGGCGACGCCTGACCGCGGCGCTGGCCGGCGGTGCGATCACCGCGCTGGTCGCGGGCGCGATCGCGGTCAGCACCTTCCGGACGGTCGCCCCGGCGCCGTGCGGCGACGGCCCGGCGCTGATCGCGGACGGGTGGGGACCGGGGCGGGCGGGCGAGCTCCGGGCCCGGCTCGTCGCGCGCGGCGTCGACGCGCGCGCGTTCGACCCGCTGCTCGGACGGCTCGACGACTACGCCCGGTCGTGGGTCCGCGGCCATCGCGAGGCCTGCCGCGCGACCCGCATCGAGCGCAGCCAGACCGAGGAGGTCCTCGACCAGCGCATGGCCTGCCTCGACGTCGCCCGCTTGTCGATGCGGGCGGTGGCCGCGGCGATCGCCGACGGCAAGCTCGACGACCCCGGCCAGCGCGCGGTCGGCGACGACCTGCCGGCGCTCGACAGCTGCGCCGATCGCGACAGCCTGCGCGGCAGCCAGCCGCGACCGACCACGCTCGCGGCCGACCAGCTCGACACCGCGGTCGCCCAGATGCTCGACGCCAAGCTCGCGGTGTACGAGGTCCGCCGCGCGGACGGCACCCTGCGCTCCGAGGCCGCGCTGCGCGTGGCCCGCGCCACCGGCTGGGCGCCGCTGATCTCCGACGCGGCCTTGATCCACGGCGAGCTGCTCCGGCTCGACGAGCACTACGATCAGGCGCGGCCGTTCTACGACGAGGCCCTGCGCGAGGGGCTGCGCGGCAGTCCGTCGTCGGCGCAGGCCGAGGTCATGGCCAGCCTCGGCTACCTCGAGCTCCTGCGCGATCACCGCGAGGAGGCCCAGCAGTGGATCGACCGGGCGATGGCGCTCCTGACCCGCCTGCACCGGCCCCACGACCTCGAGCTGCTGGTCCTCGACGACGCCTTCGCGGTGGCGCTCGCGACCAGCGACCTCGTCCACGCCCGCGCGTTCGCCGACCGCGAGGTCGCGCTCACCGCCGACCTCACCGGGGTCGATCGCCGTCGCCACGCCGAGGCCCTGCTCGACGCCGGCCGGCTGGCGGCCGCCGATGGCCGCTACGCCGACGCGGTCACCACCATCGACCAGGCGATCGCCACCGCCGCCGAGGCGCTCGGCGCCGAGAACCCCTGGCTGGCGTACGCGCTGGAGCAGGAGCTCGAGCCGCTGATCGCGCTCGGCCGCACCGCCGACGCCCGGGCCGCGGTCGAGCGGGCGATCGCGCTGCGCCGGCCGGTGTTCGGCGCCGACGATCCGATGGCGGTCGAGCTGCTCAGCATGCTGGGGGCGATCGCCCAGAAGCGCGGCGACCTCGCCAGCGCCCGGGCCGCCTTCGAACAGGCCTTGCCCCGCAAGCTGACCCTCCACGGCCACGACTCGATCGAGGTCGCGATGGCGATCGCCAACCTGGCGATGGTCGACGAGAGCGCCGGCGATCACGCCCGGGCCGAGGCCAGCGCGCTCGAGGCCGAGGCGATCTTCGAGGCCAAGGCCGGCCCCGACGCGCCCGAGCTGCTCAACCTGCTGGTGCTGCGGGCCTACGCCGCCCGCGGCCAGCGGCGGTTCGCCGACGCCCGCACTCACCTCGAACGAGCCCGGGCGATCTCAATCCGCGCGCTCGGCGCCGACCACCCGGACACCGCCAACATCCTGGTCGAGCTGGCCCACACCGATCGGCTCGACGGCCACCTCGCGGCCGCGATCGCCGGCTACCGCGCGGTGGTCGGGCGCACCGACCTGCCGCCGCCGACGCTGGCCGAGGCCGGCTTCGGCCTGGCCCGGGCCGCGTGGGACCACGGCGAGCGCGCCGCCGCCCGCGCCGCCGCCGACACCGCCGCCAACACGTATCACCTGCTCGGCGCCGACTTCGCCGGCCAGCACGACGAGGTCGAGGCCTGGCTCACCGCCCACCCGGCGCCCTGACGAGCCCGATCAGGGGCTCGAGTAGACGGTCCAGCGCTTCACCGGCACCGGCTCCGGCAGCGCCTTCGACACGTAGGAGTCGTCCTCGAGCGTGACGCCCTGGTCAGCCAGCCACGCGGCGACGCCGGGCGAGTCGTAGGTCGCCGCCGCCATCGCGATCTGCCAGGACTCGGCCAGGCACTGCAGCTTGGCCGCCACGTTCACGGTGCTGCCGAAGTAGTCGATGTTGGCGTTGAGCCGGACCGCGATGCACGGCCCGGTGTTGAGCGAGATCCGCAGCCGCGCCACCGAGTCGGTGCAGCTCGGCGAGAACCGCGCGTGGATCGCCTGGCTACAGCGGACCGCGTCGAGCGGATCGCCAAACGCCGCCATCGCCGCGTCGCCGATGGTCTTGACCACCGCGCCGCGATGGGTCGCGATCAGCGCGAAGACCACGTCGAAGTGCTTGCGGACCTCGATGAACGCCGCCGGATCGCCGCGCCGCGCGTACAGCGCCGTCGAGCCGACCATGTCGGTGAACAGGATCGTCTGCTCGCCGACCGCCAGCCGGACGTCGGCGCCCAGGTACTCCTCGGCGAACAGATCGCGGAAGTCGGGGAACGACAGCAGCCGGCCGGGCCGCAACGCGACGTCGCTCCACTGCGCCTCCTCGATCACGAACATCGCGTCGCGCTCGAGATCGTTGTGCAGCCGCACCGTCGGCCCCGGCGCCACCGCCCGCGAGATCGGCCCCGCGCTGGCCGGCCACTCGAGCGCGGCCTCGCCGCTGGCCGCGACGTCGAGGAAGCCGTGGCGGTCCTCGCCGTGCAGCCGGGCCCGGTAGCGGCGCGGCGACAGCACCGGCGCGATCTCGATGACCTCGCCGGGCGCGACCGCGCGCTGGACCCGGATGTGGGCCTTGTGGGCCGGCTCGGCGCTGCAGAAGTGGCGGACGGCGACCACGCGGATCGACGGATGGACCCGGAACGTGATCTCGACCGCCTCGGCGCTGTCGGTGGCGAAGTGGATCTCGCACACCGGGCACGCGGCCGCGCTGGCGACATCGCCGAGCCGGTCCATGCCCTCGGCGTCGCGGCAGTGCGGGCAGACCACGTCCCACGACAGCTGCAACAGCCCGGCGCGGGTCGCGTGCAGGAACACCCGCAGCACCGCGTCCTCGTCGAGGCCCCAGGCCCGCGCGCGCTCGCGGACCTGGATGCGGTGGAGGTCGAGGTCGTCGGCGGTCGCCACCCACTCGCCGAGCCGGGTCACCGCGTCGCGATCGAGGCCGTCGGCGACGAGCTGGCCCTGGAGCTGCGCGAGCCGGGCCCGGGCCTCGGGCGCGAGCGCCGGCGGCGCCATCAGCAACAAGGCCGGCATCGCCGCCGACATCTGGCGGTCGAGCTCGGTCAGCACCCGCCGGTAGGTCTTCTCCATCGACGGGAAGCCCAGCCGGATCGCCGCCGCCCCGACCACGCCGCGCGGCAGGAACGTGAAGTACGCGGTGAAGCGCGCGCCGCCGCCCGGCAACGGCGTCACCCGCTGCACGCCCTGCATCACCTTCATGAAGCCGCGGTCGTAGACCCGCACGCACTCGAGCCACTCGCCGGCCACCCAGTTCCACGGCAGCTCGCGCCAGACGTGGCGGACGCCGCCCGGCTTCGACCAGCCCCAGCGCTCGGCGCCGCGATCCTCGAAGTGCATCTCGGCGGTGCCCAGCGCTCGGTTGAGCCGCGACGTGTCGGCGGTGATCCGCCAGACATCGGCCGGTGACGACGCCAGATCGAAGTGCCACAGGTACGTGAGCCGCCGGCCTGCGCCCCAGCGCGCCGGCCACGGGTGCAGCCGCGCGACGTCCTCGACCGTCAGCGGCGCCGGCGCCGGCGCGGTCAGCGTGGTGCTCGCGGTCATCGTCGCCCCCGCGGGCGGAGCGGCTTCGTGCTCCTCGGCGCGGTCGCTGGCTTCACGACAGCACGAGGAACGCTGCCTCGAGATCATCCTCGAACGCGACCACGTCACCATGGCGCGCTTGCAGCAAGGTTGCGATGGCGGCAGTCGTGCAGTTTCCGAGGCGCACCCAGACGACCTTGGGCGGATACCCGAACAGGAGCGCCCGCTGCTGGAAATCAGAGTCCTTCGAAACGATGGTTAGTCCGTGGTTCCGGGCATGGATCCAGACGAGCTCATCGTCGGCAGCGCCGAGCCTGACGTCCCGGACGTGAAGGGAACCGGGGTATTCGTCGGCCAGCATCGATACGAGTCGATGCGACAGGTTCTGATCGAACAACAGGCTCACGCCGCCGAGACCGTCCAGAGCCTTCGCTCTCGGTCGGCTGCGAACGCGAGACACGCTCGGACGTCGTCCGGCGTCAGGTCGGGAAAGTCGGCGACGATCTCCTCGGTCGTCATGCCCGCCGCCAGGTACTCCAGCACGTCCGTGACCGTGATTCGAAGACCGCGAACGCAGGGCTTTCCTCCGCGCTTGCCAGGCTCGATCGTGATCAACGGCCGGTAGTCCATGATCGGCATCATATCGCGATCGTCGTCCGGGGGCATCCACGTTCGAGGAGGCGAGCGGCGCCATTGGTGTCGTCCGACGCCGTGCTGCTACAGTGCCTGCCGAGGAGCGTGCCCATGACCGAGACCCATTATCGCAGCTGCACGCTGTGCGAGGCTACCTGCGGGGTTGCGATCGACGTCGACGGCGACCGGGTCATGGCCATCCGCGGCGACGACGCCGATCCGTTCTCGCGCGGCTACATCTGCCCCAAGGCCACCGCGCTCGCCGACCTCCACCACGATCCCGACCGCCTGCGCCGACCGATGGTGCGCGACGGCGCGACCTGGCGCGAGGTCGAGTGGGACGCCGCGTTCGACCTGGTCGGCGACCGCCTGCGCGCGATCCGCGCCGAGCACGGCAAGGACGCGATCGGCGTCTTCCAGGGCAACCCCGGGATCCACAACTTCGGCCTCATGACCCACGGCCAGCTGCTGTTCCGGCGGCTCGGCACCCGCAACGCCTACTCGGCGACGTCGCTCGATCAGCTCCCGCACATGCTGGCGGCGATGGCGATGTTCGGCGACCAGCTGCTGATGCCGGTGCCCGACATCGATCGCGCCGACTTCATGCTGATCCTCGGCGCCAACCCAGCGGTGTCCAACGGCAGCATCATGACCGCGCCCGACGCCAGGGGTCGGCTCAAGGCGATCCGGGCCCGCGGCGGCACCGTGGTGGTGGTCGATCCTCGCCGGACCGAGACCGCCGAGCTGGCGTCGCGTCACATCTTCATCCGGCCCGGCGCCGATCCGCTGCTCCTGCTGTCGCTCCTGCACGTGGTCTACGCCGAGCAACGGCTGCGCCCGGCCCGCTGGCTCGACGGCGTCGAGCGCCTCGGCGCGATCGCGGCCGGCTTCGCGCCCGAGGTCACGGCGGTCGCGACCGGGATCGAGCCCGCGACCGTGCGCGAGTTGGCCCGGGCCCTGGCCACCACCGAGCGCGCGGTCTGCTACGGCCGCCTCGGCGTCTGCACGACCGAGTTCGGTGGGCTCGCGGCCTGGCTGGTCAACGCCCTCAACGCGGTCACCGGTCACCTCGACAGCCCCGGCGGCCTCATGTTCACCACGCCGGCGGTCGATCTCCTGCCGATCGGCGCGGTGCTCGGGATCGAGCAGGGCCTGGGCCGCTGGCGGTCGCGGGTCCGCGGCCTGCCCGAGTTCGGCGGCGAGCTCCCGGCGGTGACCATGGTCGACGAGATCGAGACCCCGGGCCCGGGTCAGCTGCGCGCGCTCGTCACCGCCGCCGGCAACCCGGTGCTGTCGACGCCCGGCGGCCGCCGGCTCGATCGCGCGCTGGCCAAGATCGAGTTCATGGTCTCGATCGATCCCTACCTCAACGAGACCACCCGCCACGCCCACGTCATCCTGCCGCCGACCAGTCCGCTGGAGCGCAGCCACTACGATCTCGCGCTGGCGTCGTACGCCGTGCGCAACGTCGCCCACTACGCCCCGGCGGTGTTCGAGCGCGGCGCCGACCAGCGCCACGACTGGGAGATCTGCGCCGAGCTGGCGGCGCGGCTGTACGCGCCCGACGGCGTCGTCCGCGGGCTCGCGACCCGGGCGCTGCGTCGCGCGATGCTGGCGCTGCGGCCCGAGGTCATCCTCGCGACCGGGCTGCGGGCCGGTCCCCACGGCGTGCGCAAGGGTCGGGCCGGGCTGTCCCTGGCCAAGCTCCGGGCCGCGCCCCATGGTCTCGACCTCGGGCCGCTCGAGCCGCGCCTGCCCGCGCGCCTCACCACCGATGATCGGCGGGTCCACCTGGTGCCCGAGCTGTACCTCGTCGATCTGCCCCGGCTCGAGGCCAGGCTGGCGGCGTGGTCGCGGCCGCGCGCCGAAGGCGATCCGCTCACGCTGATCGGCCGGCGTCAGCTGCGCAGCGCCAACACCTGGCTGCACAACAGCCTGCGCCTGGTGAAGGGCAAGCCGCGCTGCACGCTGCTCATCCACCCGCACGACGCCGCCACCCGCGGCCTGGTCGACGGCGACTCCGCCCGCCTGCGCTCGCCGGCGGGTGAGATCGTGGTGCCGGTCGAGGTCACCGACGAGATCATGCCAGGCGTGGTCAGCGTGCCGCACGGCTGGGGTCACGACCGCCCGGGCACCCGCCAGGCGGTGGCCAGCGCTCACCCCGGCGCCAGCGTCAACGACGTCACCGACGGCGGCTTCGTCGACGAGCTGAGCGGCACCGCCGCGCTGTTCGGCCTGGCCGTGACGGTCGAGCGCTCGCTGGCCGCCGAGCACACCGCGCCCGCGACCACCGGCGAGGCCGTGCCGGCATGACCCGCGACACGACGCTGCTCGATCAGCTCGGCGGCGACGCCCTGCGCGCGGTGATCACCGACTTCTACGAGCGGGTGTTCGCCGACGTCATGATCGGCTTCCTGTTCGTCGGCAAGGATCGCGCGCGGCTGATCGAGAAGGAGTGGGAGCTGGCGGCCCGCATGCTCGGCGCCGACGTCCGCTACACCGGCAAGTCGATGCCGGACGCGCACGCGCGGGTGCCGATCACCGGCGGCCACTTCGATCGCCGGGTCCAGATCTTGCGGGACGCGCTCGCCGCCCACGCGGTGCCGGCGCCGGTGCAGGACGCCTGGCTGGCGCATACGCAGGCCCTGCGCGCGCAGATCACCGCCGACCGCGGCAGCGACTGCGATCACGACGCGGCCGCGACCCGGACCACGACGGTCGCCGACAGCGCCGGGCCGATCCGGCTCGGCCGCCGCTGACCCGACGGCAAGGTGCCGGTACGATCCCGATCACGGTCGCGGTCGAGTGGCCGCAGGTTCGGCTGCTCGCGGCGACGGGATCGGTGCACCATCGGCCCACCATGCGCTCCGCCTCCGCCGCCGCCGTCGCCCTGGCCCTCGCGCTCGTGCCCGCCTGCACCACCAGCTACGTGCCACAGAGCCGCGGCAGGATCGCGATGGTGCTGCAGGGCGGCGTGCAGGCCTACGCCCGCGACGGCCGCGTCTATCCCCACGGCTTCCTCGGTGGTGGCCTGCTGCGCGCGGTCGCGGGTAATCCCGCCGCCGAGCGCGCCGCCCGCGAGTACCACGACCGTCAGCGCGACGGCCTCCTGCTCGGCCTCGGCGGCCTGGTGTGCTCCGTCATCGCCGCCGGCGCCATGATGTCGGATCTGCAGACCGGCCCCCAGCCCGTCGACCGGCACCCGGACGACGTCCCGACCGCGGCAGTGATCGCCGCCGGCTGCATGATCGCCAGCATGGGCGGCCTCGGCTACATCCTCACCGCCGAGCCCTACCGCTACGACGCGATCAACATCTTCAACGACACCACGCCGACCTGGACGCCGAACGCGCCCGGCCAGTACGGCGCCCTCACCGTGCGCGCCACGCCGTCGCTGCGCATGCGCGACTAGCCTGACCGCCGCCCTGCTCGCGCCGCGCGTCGGGTGAGCGCGAGGACCGCTAGATCGGCGACACAGGGTTGATTCTTGGCAACCCTGTGAGGCTCCGAGCGCAGCTCGGGCCGGGGTTGAATGTCGAGATCGGACCGGCACTCCGGTGCCGGCCCGATCGATCGGCGACACATGGTTGATTCTTGGCAACCCTGTGACGCCGTCAGGGCCGCAGCGTGTCGCGCAGCCGGCGCAGGCCGAGTTCGGTCTTGCCATCCTCGAGCTCGCCGGCGACGCAGGCGGCGATCGCAGCGTCGAGCTCGAGCCAGCGCGTGGTCGCGCCTTCCTCCATCGGCGAGCCGTCGCCCTCGATCGCGCCCTGGGTCGCGGGATCGACCTCGACCGCGGCGAAGTGGAACTTCTCGGCCATCGCGCCCGGGCTGGGGAAGCTGCCGGCACCGAGCACGACCACCGCCGCCGGGTCGACCACGAACCCGGCCTCCTCGAGGACCTCGGCCGCGGCCCGCGCCCGCAGCCCGCCCTCACCGTGATCGCCGACCTCGATGATCCCGGCCACCAGCTCGGTCAGCCAGGCCCGCGGCCCGACCTCGGGCATCGGCGCCTGCGCCGGATCCCGCCCGAACCACAGCGCCGGCCGCAGCCCGTCGCGCACCAGCACCGCGATCGTGCCGTCGGGTCGCCGGCACCAGATCACGACGACCACCGCGTCGAGCCCGTAGGGCCGGACCACGAAGTCGCACAGGTAGCGCGCCGACGTCGTGCCGTCGGCTCGGCGGTTGCGCAGGTGCAGGCGTCGGATCGCGAGGAACCCGCCTTCGCGCCCGACCAC
>JAYVSF010000069.1:0-2732 GCA_043775605.1 Myxococcales bacterium | reverse complement strand
CGCTCGACCTTCATGCCGCACCACCGGGCCACGATCAGGTGCCCGGCTTCGTGCACCATGATCAAGAAGCCGAGGGCGAGGATCGCGCCGAGCACTTGTCCCATTGCGCGGCACTATACAGTGCGGTCCGCGATGGCGCCCGCGGGCGCTACGGGCGATCAGCCGTGGCGGCTGATGGGCGCCGGGCGGCGCGCGGGCAGCATGCCGAACCAGCGCGGGCGCGCGGGCGCGGTCGGCGCGTGGACATCGAGACGGAGGCCGCGCGCGGCCATGCGGCGGGCGAGGCGGCGACGGCGCGCGTCGCGGCCACCGCGCAGGCCGGCGAGCGAGGGCAGCGCGCGCACGCGGTTGGCGATGACGTAGTGATCGTGGACCACGACCGCGTCGACCTCGCCGGCACTGACCTGCGCGATCGCGAGGGTCGCGGGCGCCAGGTTGCCGAGCGCGGTGTCGGGATCGACGATCCACAGCATGCGGCCCTGGGCCTTGCTGGAGCCGGTATCGGCGCCGCGGCCGCGGCCGGGCGCGTGGATGACGCGCAGCTCGGGCACGGTGGCGCGCATCAGCGCGAGCACGGCGTGCGAGTTGTCGCCCGAGTCCTCGTCGACCGCGAGGATCTCGAACGGGAGCCCGAGCGGCCGGAGGTGGGCGGCGAGTCGCTGCACGGCGGTGCCGATCGATTCCTCGTCGTCGCCGAACGGCACGATGACCGAGATCTCGTAGCAGGCGTTGGACATCAGCGCGCTCTCGACCAGCATCATCCGTGCCGGACAGGTGTCGGGCACATAGCGATGGTGTGGCAGATCCCGCGCAAACGCCAAGTTACCGGGATGTGACGCTGAGCGTCGAAGCCACATCACCGACAGGACGGGCGGTCCGACCGCGCTGCGATGCTCTCTTGCGTAGCGATCGCGGCAGGTGCGTAGCGCGGTACGCGGCCCCACGCTCGATCGAGCGCACCACCGGCGACATTCCAACCCACCTCCGCGGCCAGCGGTGACGGCGCGGCGAGGGTGTGATCGATGGCGGCGGCGAGCGCGGCCGGGTCGCCGGGCGGGACCAGCACGGCGCCGTGCGCGACGAGGTCGATCAGGCCGCCGGTGGCCGAGGCGATGACCCGCACGCCCGCAGCCAGGGCCTCGAGCGCGGCGAGCGGCGTGCCCTCCTCGCGACCGTCGGGGCGCGCCACCGAGGGGACCAGCACGGCGTCGGCGTCGGCGAGCAGGCGATCGCGCAGGTCGGCGTCGACCTGGCCGAGGAAGCGCACGCGATCGCCGAGCGGCGCGGCGGCCGCGGCCAGCGCGGTGCGCTCGG
Source organism: Myxococcales bacterium (assembly GCA_043775605.1). Lineage (GTDB taxonomy): Bacteria > Myxococcota_A > Polyangia > Haliangiales > Haliangiaceae > UBA2376. Next base: position 1,418 of record JAYVSF010000069.1, on the reverse strand, counting down.
GGCCGTCGCCGGCGATGACCAGGCGACACGGCGTCGACAGGTGTGGCAGCGCGGCGATCGCGGTGGCGATCGACTTGATCGGCACCAGGCGCGCGAGCACGAGCAAGGTCGCGGGCTGCGTGGCCGTGAACGTCGGCGCGGGGCGGGCGGCGCGGGCGGCGCGGATGGCCGCGGTCGCGTGGTCGTCGACGCCCATGGGCTGGACCGTGGTGCGCAGGGTCGCGGCGCGATCGGCGGGCAGGGTCGCGAGCGCTCGTCGGCGCAGCGCGTCGGACACGAACGCGATGGTCGCGCCCCGCGCGTGCAGCAGGCGCAAGGTCGGGCCCAGCAGCCGGGTGCGCGCGAGCAGGTGGACGTCGCCGCCGTGGGCCACCGCCAGCAACGGGCGCCGACCGGCCACGAGCGCGGCGATCAGCGCCGACGGCGCCAGCCAGTGCGCGACCACCGCGTCCCAGCGGCGGGCGTGGCGCGCGACCGTCGCCGCGAGCTCGGAGCTCACCGCCAGGGCCGCCAGGGCCGCGCGCGGGCCGGCCTCGAGCGCCTCGGGCGCGCCGCCACGATAGAACAGGCCGCGACCTGCGAGGCGAGTGACGCCGTCGTCCGCCGTGACCGCCGGGGGGCGCGCACCGTCACCCAGCGCGATCACCTCGACCTCGGCGCCGGTGGCCCGCAGGTACGCGACATGACCGGCGACGAACCCGCCGGCCGCGTCCCCGGGCCAGCGCGGGTACGACGTCGTGATCACGCCGATCCGCGCGCCGATCGCCCGGCCGCGATCACGCACGCGCACGCCAGCGGACCCGCGCCTCGGACGCTACCCGCGTGCTCCACGACCGCAGCAGCACCCACGGGATCGGATGGATCACGGTCCCGAGGTTGATGCCGCTCTTCCACGCCGGCCCGTACACCGGCCGCACCGGCACGTCGATCACCCGCATGCCGGCGACGTGCAGCCGCGACAGCAGATCGTTGGGATAGCCGTAGCGCGGGAACACGCCGTCGAGCTCGACCGTCTCGAGCGCGCGCCGGCTGATCGCGGTGTAGCCGCACTGCGAGTTAACACGTGGCGGTACCCCGACGTCAGCCGGGTCGCGGCCGACAGCACCAGGTTGCCGACGATCCGCGCCGGCGGCATCGCGGTCCACACCTCGGGGTGCAGGAAGCGGTTGCCCTTGACGTAGTCGGCGTCGCCGTCGGCGATCGGGTCGATCACGCCCGGCAGATCGCGCGGATCCATCTGGCCGTCGCCGGCCATCACCGCCGCGACATCGCAGCCGAGCGCCAGCGCGCGCCGGTAACCGGTGACGATCGCGGCGCCAACCCCGCGGTTCTGCGGGTGGCTGACCACGGTCACCCGGTCGTCGCTGCGGGCCAGGGCCACCGCACCCGCGCGGGCGGCGGTGGCATCGGTCGACGCA